>NZ_JBFTJT010000017.1:0-113655 GCF_056395565.1 Paenarthrobacter sp. 10L412
TACTGGGCACGCTCCGTGCCCTGCTCCGCGATCAACGCATCAAGGGACTCAATCCACTCCGCGGTCTCTTCCGGATCACGATCAGGCAGCTGGGCAGTCAACCCGCTGAGGATGTGTGAGGTCTCTTCTCCTGCAGCCACGTCCAACCTCTCTTCATTGAATGTCTGGGCGCTTGCTCTGTGGGGGCGCTCAAGGAATTTCGTATTGTGAGAATAAAATTCTGCAATTCGAGATTACGTCTGCCGATGGGCAGCGTCAACACGGATTACGTAACCGCAACAGTCAACTGGGAAACAGGTGGCCAATCAACCGAATGTGACCCTCCATACACTTGTGACGCCTTGACGTGACGTGACCTGCGTCATAGAGTAATTTCACTATTCAATAACTTGTTTCCGCCTTGTGGAAACAGTACGAAGTGGAGATCCACGATGCAGACGACTTCATCAGTCGGCGTCACTAAGACTCCGGGAGACAAAGCAGCAGGTGGGCCCAACCATCCGGCCGTGGGTAACACGGACCTATGCGCTATTGCTTCCGAAGCCGCAGGCCGTACCATCAGCCCCAGTCTTTACAACGTTGACCTCGCACCCACCAAGGCCGCAGGCCGTAAGTGGACGAGCTACAGCATCTTTACCCTCTGGGCCAATGACGTCCACAGCCTGGGTAACTATGCCTTCGCCATTGGATTGTTCTCGCTCGGTCTAGGCGGCTGGCAGATCCTGGTGGCACTGGGAATTGGGGCCACCCTGCTCTTCGCCCTCTTGAACTTCTCCGGATTCATGGGCCAGGAGACCGGCGTTCCCTTCCCCGTCATGAGCCGGATCAGCTTCGGCATCCGCGGTGCCCAGATCGCCAGCCTCGTCCGTGGCGCCGTGGCTGTCGCCTGGTTCGGGATCCAGACATACCTGGCATCCGTAGTGCTTCGCGTCATGCTCGTTGCCATGGCCCCGGGCCTGAAGGATCTGGACAGCAACTCGATCCTGGGCCTTTCAACGCTGGGCTGGCTCTCCTTCGTGGCGCTCTGGATAGTTCAGCTGGTCATCGTCAGCTTCGGCATGGAAATGATCCGTAAATATGAGGCCTTCGCAGGTCCCATCATCCTGGTGACCATGGCCGCGATTGCCGTGTGGGTCTTCATCGAGGCCGGCGGAGCCATCCAGTGGAGCGGCATCAAGGGGCTCGAAGGTGCGGACATGTGGCTCACCATCTTCGCCGGCGGGGCATTGTGGGTTTCCATCTACGGAACGTTCGTCCTGAACTTCTGCGACTTCACCAGGTCCTCTGTCTCCAAGAAGTCCATCGTCAAGGGCAACTTCTGGGGCATCCCCATCAACATGCTGGTATTCGGCGCAATCGTGGTGGTCATGGCGGGTGGGCAGTACAAGATCAACGGCACAGTCATCGAAAGCCCGTCGGACATCGTCCAGAGCATCCCTAATACTCTGTTGCTTGTCCTGGCTTGCCTTGCCCTGCTGATCCTGACCATCGCCGTGAACCTGATGGCCAACTTCGTAGCACCCGTCTACGCACTGACCAACCTCTTCCCGCGGCACCTGAACTTCCGTAAAGCGGCGTGGGTCAGCGGCACTATCGGTTTGATCATCCTGCCGTGGAACCTCTACAACAACCCGATCGTGATCGTGTACTTCCTCGGTGGCCTGGGCGCCCTGCTCGGCCCGCTGTTCGGAGTGGTCATGGCCGATTACTGGCTGGTCCGTCGAGGCAAGGTCAACGTCCCAGAGCTTTACACCGATGATCCCAAGGGCGCGTACTTCTACAAGCGGGGCGTGAACCCCAAGGCCATCGTTGCCATGCTCCCCGCAGCTGCCTTGGCCATTGCCATCGCCTTTATTCCAGGCCTGGCTCCCGCGGCACCGTTCGCGTGGTTCATTGGGGCCGGCGTCGCCGCGCTCACGTACTTCGCTGTGGCTGACAAGAAGCAGGCCCACGAGGACGTCTCCGGCGAACCGATCGCGGTCGCCAGCACCCACTGATACGGAGGAAACCATGCGCATCCTTGTCGCAAACGTGAACACCACACAGTCCATGACCGATTCCATCGCTGCCCAGGCCAGGGCTGCTGCAGCCCCCGGCACTGAGATCATCGGCATTACTCCACGCTTTGGCGCCGACTCCTGCGAGGGTAACTTCGAGAGCTACCTTGCCGCGATCGCCGTCATGGACGCCGTGGTCAACTATCCCGAACCGTTCGACGCCGTTATCCAGGCAGGCTATGGCGAGCATGGCCGCGAGGGGTTGCAGGAACTCCTCGATGTCCCGGTGGTCGATATCACCGAGGCTGCTGCCAGCACCGCGATGTTCCTCGGCCATAAGTACTCCGTGGTTACTACGTTGGACCGTGCCGTCCCTTTGATTGAGGATCGCCTCAAGCTTGCAGGGCTGGACGCGCGCTGCGCCTCGGTCCGCGCCAGCGGTATGGCTGTACTGGAACTCGAGGAACACCCGGACCGCGCCGTCGAAGCGATCGTGGGCCAGGCCGAGCAAGCTGTGCTCCAGGACAAGGCCGAGGTGATCGTCCTTGGCTGCGGTGGCATGGCTGGCCTCGACGAGCAGGTACGGCAGCGCACCGGCGTGCCCGTTGTTGATGGTGTGGCTGCGGCCGTCACCATCGCTGAATCCTTGGTCCGGCTCGGCCTCACCACGTCCAAAGTCCGCACCTATGCAACGCCGCGTCCGAAGACTGTCATAGGCTGGCCGATAACAGCAGCCCAACCGACAGCTGCCCAGCCCACCTCTGAGCCGTCCGCAGAGGCCACGCGCTGACGCTGGCTACTCAGTAGTTGAAGGCGATTCCCTGAAAGGCACCACATGACTGACCCACGCCCGCCCGCAGACCCGAGGGTCGCCGTCGTGACCGGTGCCGGTTCCGGCATTGGGCGGGCCGTAGCCCGGCTCATGCTCGCCGATGGCTACCGTGTGGCGTTGGCAGGGCGTCGCGAAGCGCAGTTGCTGGAAACCGCGGACAACCATCCGGATGCCCTGGCCGTGCCTTGTGATGTGACAGTGCCCGACGACGTCGCGCGCCTTTTCGCTGCCGTTCGCCAGCGCTGGGGCCGGGTTGATGTGCTGTTCAACAACGCAGGCATCTTCGGACCAGCCGGCGATGTTGGCGAGATCGACGTCGATGAGTGGGAGGCCACGCTGCGCGTGAATGTCACGGGCTCCATGCTGTGTGCCGCTGAGGCCGTGAGGACCATGAAGGCCCAGGAACCGCGGGGTGGCCGGATTATCAACAATGGCTCCATTTCTGCGCATTCCCCCAGGCCCAGGTCCGTGGCTTACACGGTGACCAAGCACGCGATGACGGGCCTGACCAAGAGCATCGAGCTGGATGGCCGTGGTTTTGGCATCACCTGTGGCCAGATCGATATCGGGAATACCCGCACCGAGATCATGGACACCATCGGAGTCGGCTCGGGTGCCTTGCAGGCCGATGGCAGCCGTCGCGTGGAGCCGATGTTCCCCGTGGGGGACGCCGCCCGTGCTGTGCTGATGATGGCCAACATGCCGGCGTCGGCCAACGTTGGTTCCCTGGTGGTGACGGCCGCGGGCATGCCGTTCATAGGCCGCGGCTAGTCACCCAGGCCTGACTGTGTCGTCCTGACCTTCTTTGCTCCAACTCTGCCCACGGCACGCCCATTTCCAGGGCGTGTCGTGGGCCTTTCCTTGCCAAAAGTGGTCAGGAAGCCACGTCGGCAGGGCTTCGCATCCAAATGTGACTTTCCGCAATATGGAAATTCAATTTCCCCTTGCGGAATGATGTGAGCGGGCTTACATTTGAAAACAACCCCCAAATGTGGGGCTGTTCCCAACTGATTGGTTCAGATCAATGAAGATCCCAGACTCTGCGGCGCTGAAGGCGAGTTCGGCCCCGCTGAAGAAGAAGCCACTGTATAAGTCGCTCTTTTTTCAAATCCTGATCGCCGTCGTCGCAGGTGTGCTCATCGGTCATTTTTGGCCGAACCTCGGGTCCACCCTCCGGCCGCTGGGTGATGGATTCATTCAACTCATCAAGATGATCATCGCCCCGCTGATTTTCCTCGTGATCGTCACGGGCATCTCGGCAGTCGGCGACGTCAAGGCGGTCGGAAGGGTCGGGGTCAAAGCACTCCTCTACTTCACCTGCGCCACCCTCTTCGCCCTGGTCTTCGGACTCATCGTGGGCAACATCGTTCAGCCCGGTGCCGGCCTGAACATCGATCCCTCCACGCTTTCCCAGGAAGCCGTGGACGCAAAGACCGGCCATGCAGTTCCCAAGGACGCTGCGGCCTTCCTGCTGGACGTCATCCCCACCAGTGTGATCGGCGCCTTCGCCAACAACAGCCTGCTCCAGGTGCTTTTCTTCTCCGTCTTCTTCGGTGCCGCGATCGTGGTCATCGGTCGCCAGCGCTGCCTGCCGGTGATCAGCCTCATGGAGACTGTTCTGGAGCTGATCTTCAAGATCATGTCCTGGATCATGAAGGTTGCTCCCATCGGTGCTTTCGGCGCCATGGCCTTCATCATCGGCCAATACGGGCTTGGCACGCTTGGCACGTATGCGCTTCTCATCGCATCCTGCTACGGAGCCGCCGTCGTCTTTATCGGCCTGCTGTTCCTGGTGGCCTGGGGCTTCGCCCGCGTTCCGCTGTGGCACTTCCTGAAATACACCCGCGAGGAATTCCTGCTCGCCCTTGGCACTGCCTCCACGGAAGCTGTCATGCCGCGCATCATGACCAAGTTGACCAACGCCGGCTGCTCCCGGGCGACCACCGGCCTGGTGGTTCCCACCGGCTACTCCTTCAACCTTGATGGTGCAGCGATCTACCTTTCCATCTCCCTTCTGTTCCTGGCCCAAGCGTTCGGCCACCATCTGGACCTCGGCCAGCAGTTGGCCGCACTGGGTGTGCTGCTCCTGACCTCCAAAGGCATGGCGGGCGTCCCGGGCTCATCGTTCCTGGCACTCTCGGCCACGGCTGCAGCCCTTGGCATCTTCCCGGTTGCCGGCGTGGCACTCCTCCTCGGAGCTGATCGCCTCATGGACTCCATGCGCGTCGTCGTCAACCTGCTGGGCAACTGCGTAGCCACCTTCGTTGTAGCCAAGTGGGAAGGCCAGTTCGACCGCAGCGTCATGGTCCGTGCTTTCAACGGCGAGATTACCAACGAGGATTCGGCCATCATGCTCGGCCAGGAGGAAGTGTTCGAGGAACAGGAACTCGAACGCCTCAGCGAAGGCCACCACCCCTCACCGAAATTCCGTGGTGGTCCCACAGCGGACGAAATCCCGCAATTCGAGATGAGCAAGCCAGGGCAACCAACCACCCCGATCTGCCCCGACTAACTTCATGGTTTGTGTACAGCTGATGCCCTTATGACTTCGGTCTTGAGGGCATCAACTGTGTTTAGAGGGGAAGCAGTTCCGAGAGGTCCGCGCGCAGTCCGGACGCGGCAACGCGGCCAGCCGAAACGGCGTCTCCCCACGAGATCCGGCCGGTAACCAACTCAAGCCACGTGGCGGCGTCGCACTCTATGACGTTCGGGGGAGTGCCGCGGGTGTGGCGGGGCCCTTCAACGCACTGCGTGACGCCGAACGGGGGCACGCGGACCTCCACCGAATTTCCGGGCGCACGGGCGGTGACTTCCTCAAGCGAGTAGCGCACCGCCGTCGCAATCAAAGAGCGCGACGGCGGTGCTGCGGCCACACTGGTTTCTCCGTTCGAACGCTCGACGGCGGATTGCCAGGCTGCCAGCGCAGCGCGGCCCTCGTCGACGTCAATGCGGCGTCGTGCAACTGCCATGGTTTCTTTCCTTATATAACTAGGTGACTCAGTAACGGGCCGGCTCAGTCGAGCATCGCCGATACGGCGTGGCCCAGGCGGATCTTGCCCACGGGCCGCCCGCCGCCCAGCACGGGTTCCACGACACGTTCCAGGACGTTGGAAACCGCGGGAATGTCCACCGCGCCACTGACGGCAAGAAGGGTTAAGCCCACCAGGGACGTAGCGCGGAGGTTCCCGTCCAGCACCTTGACCGCGACGGTGGCACCGGTGGACGTGGCAAGGACCAGAATCCCTTCGGCGCCGATCTTGGCCAGGATGTCCAGCTCTTCCATGACGATCGTGTTGGACTCGCCCTTGCCCTGGACCGCCCACGGGTAGTCCAGCATGGAGGTGGCGATGGTCGCGGCGCGTGCGTTCGAGGAGGAATCGCCCGGTGATTTAGCCAACCGCGAATACGCCCGTGCCAGTCCAGTCAGCGAGATCGCCGCAACGGGTGCTCCGCAGCCATCAATGCCCAGGTGCGAGATCGTTTCGCCGCTGTATTCCTCAATCACGGACCGCACGCGTTGCTGCAGCGGATGATTCGGCTCAAGGTAACTGCGAAGGTCCCAGCCGTTTTCCGTGCAGGCCCAGAGGAAAGCCGCGTGCTTCCCGGAACAATTGAAGGCGAGCCTGGTTTGGCCGCGCTCGGAACGGACCAGCCAGTTGCGGGCGATTTCGTCCTGCGGCCACGCGGTGGGGCACTGAAGCTGGTCCTCGCGGACACCTGCCGCTTTGAGCATTCCCTCCACCACGTCCATGTGGTCCAGTGAACCGGTGTGGCTTCCGCAGGCGACGGCCACCTGAGCGCCCCGGAGCGGAACGCCGGACTGCATGGCAGCGAGGGCCTGGAATGGTTTCAGGGTGGAGCGGGCCAGAATGGGAGCATCGATGTCACCAAGCCGGATAACCACGCTTCCGTCACCGGCAAGGACGACGGCAGCACCGATGTGCCGGGACTCGATAAAGCCACTGCGTTCGATGACTGCCAGTTCGACGGCGGACTCAACGTTGAACGTTTCATGCGAACTCATGGGCATGAGGCCAGTCTAGGGCGCGACGGCTGTGTTCCCCGGTCACATGCGAGGTCCGGGCGCGGTCCCGGATCCAGTCATCCGTTGCCGGGGAACGACACAGCTTAGGCCCCGCGCCCTACACAAAGTACCCTTGAAGACTGTGAAGGTACTCGTCATTGGCCCAGGCGGCCGCGAACACGCCATTGTCCGCTCTCTGCTTGAAGATCCCAACGTTTCCGAGGTCCACGCGGCTCCGGGCAACGCGGGCATCAGCAAACTCGTTCCCACGCACGCAATTGACGGGAACAACCCGGAAGCCGTGTCCGCGCTCGCCACCAAGCTGGGCGTGGATCTGGTTGTCGTCGGTCCGGAGGCTCCCCTGGCCGCCGGTGTGTCCGACGCCGTCCGTGCAGCCGGGATTCCGGTCTTCGGACCCAGCAAGGAAGCAGCCCAGCTCGAAGCATCCAAGGCCTTCGCCAAGCAGATCATGGCTGAAGCCGGCGTTCCCACGGCCATGGCCCGCGTTGCCACCAACGCTGAGGAAGCCGCTGACGCCCTGGCTACGTTCGGCGCTCCGCACGTTGTAAAGGACGACGGCCTCGCCGCAGGCAAGGGCGTTGTAGTCACCAACGACCGCGAGGAAGCCCTCGCGCACGCGCAGGCTTGCTTCGACGCCGGTGGAACAGTTGTCATCGAAGAGTTCCTCGATGGCCCCGAAGTTTCCCTGTTCGTCCTCTGCGACGGCCGCACTACCGTTCCCCTGTCTCCGGCGCAGGACTTCAAGCGCATCTTCGATAACGACGAAGGCCCCAACACCGGTGGCATGGGTGCCTACACTCCGCTCGAGTGGGCTCCCGAAGGGCTGGTCCAGGAAGTTATCGACCGCGTCGCCCAGCCCACCGTGGATGAGATGGCCCGCCGCGGCACCCCCTTTATCGGAGTGCTGTACTGCGGCCTTGCACTCACGTCGCGCGGCACGCGCGTCATCGAGTTCAACGTTCGCTTCGGAGACCCCGAGACCCAGGCAGTCCTCGCCCGGCTCAAGACCCCGCTCGGTGCGCTGCTTCTGGCAGCTGCCAAGGGCGAACTGGACACCGCAGAAGAGTTGCGCTGGTCCAAGGACACGGCAGTCGCCGTCGTCGTGGCCGCCGAAAACTATCCGGATGCTCCCCGCACAGGGGATCGCATCCGCGGCCTGAAGAAGGTGGACGAGCTCGAAGGCGTCCACGTTGTCCACGCCGGTACCAAGCTGGACGAGGAGGGCAAAGTGGTTTCCGCCGGCGGCCGCGTGCTCGCCGTGGTCGCGCTGGGTTCCGACCTGGTGGAGGCCCGCGAAAAAGCGTACGACGGCGTTGAGCTGGTTCAGCTTGAAGGCTCACAGTTCCGTACGGATATCGGAGGCAAAGCCGCCCGCGGCGAAATCCGAGTGCCCTACGCAGCAACCGGAACCATCCCGAAAGTACAGGCCTGAGCATGACTGATTCGCTCCCCACAGGCGGTTTTAAAACCGAGACCCTGCAGCTTCCGGGCTGGACGCATGTCTATTCCGGCAAGGTTCGCGACCTCTACGTCCCTACCGATGAATCAATCACGGAAAAGGTCGGGCAGGAATGCGTACTGGTGGTCGCCAGCGACCGCATCAGTGCCTATGACCATGTCCTGAGCAGCGAAATCCCTGACAAGGGCCGCATACTGACGCAGCTCAGCCTGTGGTGGTTCGATCAGTTGGATGTTGAGCACCACGTGCTGGCCTCCACGGTTGAGGGTGGCGTTCCTGCCGCCGTCGAGGGCCGGGCCATGATCTGCAAGAAGCTGGAGATGTTCCCGGTGGAGTGCATCGCCCGTGGCTACCTCACCGGTTCCGGCCTGGAGGAGTACAAGCACTCCCGCACGGTCTGCGACATCCCGCTTCCCGAGGGGCTTGTTGACGGTTCCCGCTTGGAGAAGGCACTGTTTACGCCGTCTGCCAAGGCCGACGTCGGCGAGCACGACGTCAACATCACCTATGACGACGTCGTAGCCATGGTCGGTGACGACATCGCCGCCCGCCTCAGCGAACTCACGCTGAAGATCTACACCCGCGCTGAGGAGATCGCCCGCGAGCGGGGCATCATCCTCGCTGACACCAAGGTGGAGTTCGGCCTCGACACGTACACGGGCATCATCACCCTGGGCGACGAAGTCCTCACCCCGGACTCCTCCCGTTTCTGGGACGCATCCACTTATGCGCCGGGTAAGTCGCAGCCCTCGTATGACAAGCAGTACGTCCGTGACTGGCTGACCTCGGCCGAGTCCGGCTGGGATAAGTCCTCGGACACACCTCCACCGGCCTTGCCCGCTGAAGTCGTGGAGCGCACCCGCGCCCGCTATGTGGAAGCTTACGAGAAACTGACGGGCCGAACCTTCGCCTAGGTAATCCAACTGAGTCGCAGTTAAGCGCGTTTTGACCCCTCAAAACGCGATTAACTGCGACTTACTTGGGTTTAGCTGGCTTCGGAATGGGCTTCGGGATGCGCTTCCGGGTGTGATGCAGCAGCGCGGCGTTCCGCCAGGCGGATCTCCAGGACAGCATCCATGGCTTGCTGGACCCGATCCGAGGCGCCGGCTGCACTGAAATCGTGCTGGGCCTCTTCCAGGTAGTGCAAGGCTTCCGTGGTCTCACCAGCTGCCTTCAAGGACTTCCCCAGCAACAGCGAGACTTCGCCAGCCGTGTGGCGGGCCAATACCTTGCGGTCCTTGTAGATCTCGCGAAGCTTGTCCACGGCTGCCGGAATATCGCCCGTCAAATATAGCCAGCGGGCGCGGATGAAGGCTACTTCAAGCTGGTCCGTCTTGTTTCCGCCGACGATGGATAGCGCGAGCTCGGCACGTTCAATGGCGGACAGGGTTTCGGGCTCAACAATGCCGGACGACAACCTTACGGCTGCCGATGCCTTGTTGAAACGGGCCCACAGTTCGATGTCGTTGGCGGGGGAGAGCAGCTTTGCCGCGCGCTCGTGGTGTTTGATGCCCTCCACGTAGTCGTGTCGCATGAAAGCAACGTTGCCCACAACCCACGCGACCTCGCCGGCCAGCTGGGACATGGAGTGCTCGTCCATATGCTCGATCATGGTCAGGCAGTACTGCCACGCTTCGTCCAGCTTGCCGCTCTCGGCCAGGGCGCCGATCAGCGCGCGGTGCGCGCCGATGATCAGTGTGGAGCCCTTGGGCAGCTGTTCGGACAGTTGCACGGCCTTCTTTGCATGCTCGACGGCGGTGGCCAGCTGACCCTGTCCGTGACAGACCGCGGCAAGCATCTGCCATGCCCGCACGCCAAGGCCTGCAGATTCCGTCGCCATGGGATGTTCCAGCAAATGCTCGACAATTTGCTGGCATTCCTTGAGCTGGCCTTGCTTCATGACACACTCGGCCTGCATATAGGTCATATTCCACCAAGCGCTGTTGTTTTTCGCCTCGAGGGCGATCTGCGCCGCAGTTGCTGCATGGCTTGCTGCGAGTTGGTAGTCGCGCAGGTCCCACGCTTGCCGGGCATACAAGCCGGCCAGCACGTACTCCGCGTCGCTCACCGATACAGGTTGGCTCCAGGCTTCCAACGCCTTGGGCGCCAGCTCCAGCCTGCGTGCCAGCTCTTCGATGACCTCGGCAGTAGGCTCGCGTCGGCCTGTTTCAAGCAGCGAAATGTAGCTCGGGGAATACAGGTTTTTGCCCAGTTCTGCCTGCGTTAACCCGCGTTCGAGCCGTTCGGCACGTAGCTTCTCGCCGAATCCGTTTCCCACGGGGCCCTCCTACAGGTGTCTTTTCACCAAAACCTTGACAGTCTCTGTGGAAAACATTTTACAATGTATGTCAACAGGGACCGTGCAATTTCCGTAACGAATCCGACTCGCATTGGGGAACATTATGTTCAAGAAAATGGCCGCTTCGGTGGCCTTGGCAGGCGCTCTCGCTTTTACGGTTGCGGCTCCCGCAGTCGTCTCTGCTGCTGCAGCGGCAGACTCCGGCTCGGTAAGTGCTATTGGTAACTGGCCCGATCCTATGAGGTCCACCACCACGGTACCTACCAAGTCAGGTGACACGACGTACACGACGTCGTCCATCGGCAACTGGCCGGATCCTATGTAAATCAGTAGTTGCTGAAGAAAACCCCGGAGCGTGACGAGCGATGCTCCGGGGTTTTCTTTTGCCTTTGTCCCGGCGGTGACACCCAAATTCGCCTAAGAACCAGAAACGGGCTGGCGACGCCCGGATGTGCGCGTCGGCAGCGTGGATGTGTGGCGCGGGTGAAGATGGGCGTCGTTGGTAGAAGCTTGAGAGATCCGGACAAACAAAAATGGCGCCGATTTCTCGACGCCATTCTCGTGTTTGGTGGAGGTCCTAGGACGCTACTCGAAGCATAGTTGCGACAAAATTGAGCAGATGGAGACCATCGCGGCTGCGCTGATGCGCTTGGACACTGGCCAGATTCAGCGACGTCCACCACATGTAGTCCGTAAGACGCAGCGATACCGCCTTGCTGACCGCTTCACGCCTGACGAGCTGGCACAACTCGTCGCTCGCTTCCAAGCTGGCGAAATGAGCACGGCACTGGCGCGTGAACATGGCATCGCCAAATCAAGCTTCCTCCGCCTGCTAGCCGAACACGGTGTCGCCTCCAAGCCTCGCGGTCTGACGCCAGTCAAGGAGAAGGAGATTCTTCAGCTCCGGAAACAGGGGGTGGTCATCCGCGGCTCGCCAAGCTCGTTGGCTGCAGCTACGATACCGCCCGACTGTTTCTCCCGGCCAGTACATCGGACTAGGGCTCCGGCTTGTCGTCGATATCTTGCTCGTCACGTGGCCATCTCAAGGATGGCTTTTGGGCAGCCTATATGACGTGCAAGGTTGTCAAGCGCAGGTTTGTTTGTCTACGGGTTTCTACAGTCGCTCAGCTTCTGCGATTGCGTTGTCCACGCCGTATACGCCGAGCTCGAGGAGGGTGTCCAGGACGTCGAGCAATGCCGCCCGATGGCCTCTGCTGCGAGATTGGGCCAAGCCGCGGACTACAAGCTCGCTGATGTAGTGAGCGTCGCCAGCGGCACTGGTCCTGATGTCGCTGGCATCACTGCCAAAGACGGAAATGAACCGTAGCGACGCTTTCAGAGCGAGTTCATCAATCTTGTCTGGCGCGTGCTGCAGTGTGAGAAGGAGCTGCGGCGTGGCATGGTCGTAGGCCGGCGATTCAATGAGTGCAGTCAGCAGGTCACCGAAGGGGCGTAATGGGTGGCCGCGTAGGTGAGGAGCGACATTCGCGGCGGCCTCTAGGACTTCGTCATCATCATCATTCATTAGATCGATGAGAGTGGAGCTCGCAAGCTCGGCATTCAACGTGCGGTCAACTCGATTGGCGCAGATCTCTGCGGCACCCTTGCGCGTCTTGGCGTCACCTGCCAATACCTGCGTCATCAACTCGGGACGGCTCCATTCGAGGGCAGCGAATGCGGCGAGTGCTCCGCCCGCCTCGCGTGCCTCTGCGTCCCGAGACTCCAGCATCCGCTGAATGACCGGGGCAATGATCTCTGGATCTACATTGCCAATGTAGAGCATCAACCGCTGCACCATCACCGCTGCCAAGATTCGGTCGTCGGCATCGATCAACTTCTCGAACGCCGCGACGGCATCCGGACGAGCATGTCGAAGTGATGCTGCCACCGTATGTGCTACACACGATCGGACGAAGAGCACTGGGTCGCTAGCGAGAGCATCGAGATGCGGTCGAACGATCTCAGTTCGCTCGCCGTCAGCGTCGTAGACCAGCAGATCGCCAAGCGTCTCGGCAAGACTGCCTCTCGCCGTGTTGATGCCATTGGTGTGCATATCGGCAGCACTTTTGCCGTCGTCTCCCTCGCCAGTGAAGATAGGCGAGTCGTCTGCGGGGTCCGAGGACTGAAGTGCGCGATCGCGGAGAAGTTCGACTAGATCAAGCGGCACGTCGCGGTAGTAGTGTCGCAGTGCGTTGCCAAGCCAACGGTCGACGTCAGTATGCCCCAGGGACGCGATGTGTCGAACGGCCTCATAAATCAGTGGGCCGGTCTCGTCAGAGTGGTCGGCATCCGCGAAGCCCATCAAGATGCCATCGGCGTAGGCTGCGTTGTGTTCTGGTGTCAGTCTGAGTGCCAGACGGGCGAAGCGGTTTGAGTTGGCAGCAGTTTGCTCCCGCAGAACATGCGACAATTCGCGGGCTCCACCAGTGAAGGTACCCCAATTCGTTTCGTCAGATTTGTACTTGATCATGGCTTTGAGCCACTGCTCATCGGTCATCTTGCTTGCTGCTTGCGACCCGATTGGCGAACCGATTGTGCCGCCGATAATGCCCCGCGGCTTTGACGGTTCGTCTTCCTGAAACCTTCGGCGGTACTCTCCCAGCCGACGCACACCGGATAGGCTTAGGCGATGCTCCTCAAGGGCCGAGAGGAAGGTGAACGCAGATCGTCCGAAACTGTGTCGAATCTCGTGTTCATTGCGCAGGTCGCGGAACTGGTCTTCGAGCTGCCGGTGAACCTCATCGCTAAGGCGCGGAGCAACGGCTTGGACCAATTCACGCGCGGCCCAGTCTGAGTCTGACATGTAGCCACAATCAAGACGAGCACCGCCTTCCGAGATCAGGGTCGCAGCCCAATCAGCGAAGTTGGCAGCACCCGCAGTGAGCGCCCGGTAGAGCAAGAATTGTGCCGCATCGTGCGGATCGGCGGCGAGTTCCTCGAGAAGCGGTTGAACTTCCTGAGGTGAGGTCCGAGCAAGCGCTTCGAGTGCACGAACTGAGCCGGTGAAGAGCGCATCGTCAAGCTCTCTGTCGTTTAGATCGTCGACATCAAACCGCGCGGAGAAGTGTCGGTCACGAATGGGGTCATCGGGGCGGGGCTCATAGGCCGTGGCGGCCATAACCCGAAGTAGATACGGCACGACAGCCTGGGCAAAGGCCAGAGGCTCGGCTGCGGCGGATTCGCGCACCAGCTTTGCTGCGCCGTACTCGCGAAGCTTGAGGAGAGCCACCTTCCCACTGTCCTCGAGCAGGAGTCCTTCTGGGTGGTTAACGACCCGTGCTTGGATCAACTCAATCGCCCAAAGCGGCTTGTGCTTCGCAAGGTCATGGACCGATAGCCACAACTCATGATCAGCGGCATCGAAGCCACCTTCGACGACCGCCGCGAGTACTAGGTCGAATAGCGCGCGACTCTCGTGGGCATCCGAGAACCGGGTGATCCAGCGCAGCCATTTGAGGTACTCAGGCGCAATTCGACGAGCATGTAGAAGCTCTGCGACTTCGCCCGGTGCTTCCTTGATCGCGCTTGCCATGAGGTTTACTGCGCGCTGCCGAAGAGCCGGCTCCTCTCTATCAAGCCAGGCGGCGATTGTGCCGTCTTCGTAAAACCTTCTGAACCACGGGGCTCGGCGTGTATGCAACCAGAGTTGCTCCGCGAGCCGCGGAGCCGTTGCGGCAACCTCGAAGACCGCTTCGGCGTCCTCGCTGGTCGGAGCGCTGAGGTTAGAAAGGACTGCGAGCGCTGTTGCCTTGATGTGAAAGCGTATCTGTTCACTCACCAACACGGCCGATGCTTCGACTCGGAAACGTTCAGGCTCGCGTTCATATAGGTGCTGCAGGATCTGACGAACCTGAGCTCTGCGGAACAGCTCTTGCTCGTCCCGAAGCAGAAAGTCGACCAATGACTCTGATCGCGACACCCATTGCCGAGCAAACGCGTAGTCGAAGAACGTCTCGTGGAAGAAGGCCATCCGGTCGCCGTCACGTGCTAGGACGTGCTCCGATACGAGCACGTTCGCATCCTCGATCAGGTCGCCCTCATCAAGAATCTCGACTGGGACGGAAAGCGTCTGGCGGTCGCTCGCCGCGTTCGCGACCCGGCTGAGGACCTCGTTGAATCGCACATCAGCTCGCCTTGCACGAGAAGTTTGTCGCTTACGTTCCCAGTAGGCCTCAAACAATGATCCTTTGGATTGAAACGCCAACGCTCCCTCCTGGCCAGCGATCGTTTTGAGTAGCACGAGGTGCATCGGAGTTCGCACGATTGATCGCTGGGAAGGGGTCAGACGCGTCGCGTCGAGACCCATCTCAGTGACGGCGGCGTTGACTGCTTCATCAGAGAGAGGCCCGACGGACACCTTCGCCGTATCCGGCCGGTCAGTCAGTGATCGAATCCGATGGTCGTTGTCGATGTCGAACTCACGGCAGGCGAGGATGACTTTGATGCCCGACACCGACAACGCTTCTCCAATGAGGTCCACAACGATGTCGAAGCTCTCGGGCATTCGCCCGGACGCAAGGCTGACTGCATCGAGCTGATCGATAACAAGAATCGCGCCCCGGTCCTCGGCTGCCATCGCCAATACAACAGCCGGCGAGGTCTCTAGTCCAAGTTGTCGGCCTAAGTCCGTCGTCGAAGCAAACGAGTCGAGGCGGTCAAGGCGAATGGCGAGCACTTTCACGCCTGTCGCTTCAAGTGACTCGACGGATTGCTCCAGAACGGAGCTCTTGCCGCCACCCGCCGTACCGGCCACGAAGCCCATCCTGTAGTCGCGAAGCACGTCGATTAGCTTAGGGGCTTCTGCTCGCTCAATGCGAGGCTGCAGTAGTTCGCGTTGGACCGACTCGCGCCAACTGTTCGTAAGGGCACCTACTTG
The DNA here is from genome assembly GCF_056395565.1 of Paenarthrobacter sp. 10L412. Classification (NCBI taxonomy): domain Bacteria; kingdom Bacillati; phylum Actinomycetota; class Actinomycetes; order Micrococcales; family Micrococcaceae; genus Paenarthrobacter; species Paenarthrobacter sp. 10L412. The sequence continues at coordinate 15,509 of NZ_JBFTJT010000017.1, forward strand.
CTCGCGGGCGCTTTGGTGCGAAGCAGCCTCGATTGGACGGATATTTTGCAGAGCGAGCAGCTCCAGAAGTTCATTCCGGGTAAGACGTCGGCCAAGGTTGTCAAGAAGGATGTCTCCGACCGCGAGCGCAATCAGATGACCCGTCGCCCCACCCAACTGGCGTGCGGCGAGCATCCCGTTCATTCTGATGATGTCGTGCTCGTCTTGGACCGAGAACCACATGCCTCGCAAAGTGTCCCAGGCCTTCATCGGACTACCAAGAAGGCCCGTGGCGGACAACTGATCAAAGACCGGAAGGAGCTCGCCTGTCAGCCAGGACTGGGTGAACGAGGTCAGGTCGGGCGACTTGCGAGCTCGCTCAGCCAACTCCTGCAACGAACGGCAAGGGACTAGAGAAACGAAGTGAAACTCACGACCTGCGGCAACATGAGTGGCCGCCGCTTCGAAGACATTGAGGTCAGCCAGGGACTTCACCGTCCAGCTATTACTGTTTCCGTTCTGGCGTTTGAGCTGATGAACCTCGGTGGATGCACTGCTCGCAAAGGTGAACTCCGAACCTTTGCCGACTTCGATGTCTACGTCTTCTAACGTCAGTGAATGGCGGCCATCGGCGATGCAGTAGAGCGCATGCCTAATTGCCCATGCCGCCTCGTACTTGTTCCCCAGCTTGTCGGCTTCACCTCCCGGCCTCGGACTCACAGCGACTCCAACCTGCACGTGGTTCGTGTTTCCGCGTATTCACTGCGGTTAACCATCACCAGGCCTCCTCAACCAAGTGCGCACCTTCAGCAGATCGCGGCGGCTGCGCCAGTCGGGGAGGTACTTGTCCAGTTCACTCGGGACACACGGCGCTAGCTCGCTGTGATCACCTAGCTCCTGGGTGAGCGTTCCTTCCATATATTCCATGGTGGCCGGAAAATCTCCCAGATGTGCACTTTTCGGTCACGACACACCTACGGATCGCCGTGCCCAGGGCGTCTACCAGTTGCTCATCAAGAGCAGGAGACATCCAAGATCGAAAGATAGGGGCATGACAGAGCTCAGTCCCGGCCCGAGTGGCAAGATCACTCTCCCTCAGCGCCTCCCGAGGGGTCCTTGCGTTCCGAGTGCAGGTCCCTCCAGTGGCGCCAGAATGCCGAAGCGGCCAATGGGCTCGTGACGGCGGCGCGTGTCCAAGCAACCGGCTAGGTTACGGCAACTGGCATGCATCTGACCGGCATGTTGAGCCGGGAGGCGCAGTTGCAGTCCGACGGTGACCCTCGCACATCGGAGCGGCTCAACTACCTCTCAGATCCCTTCGCCGAGTACGCGGCGTGGGAAGTCCGCCGGTTCCACAGGTAGCGGGGCAACCATGAAGCACGAGTTTGTAAATCTATTGAAGCCCATTGGCTCCGTGGAACAAATGACCATTGGTCGTACGTGTCAGGAGATCCGGGCAAACGAAAATGGCGCCGATTTCTCGACGCCATTTTCCTTTTTGGTCGGGATGACAGGATTTGAACCTGCGACCTCTTCGTCCCGAACGAAGCGCGCTACCAAGCTGCGCTACATCCCGATCCGCTGCGAAAGCAACTGTTCAAGGATAGCTGAATCGCTGCGGGATGCGAAATCGAGGAAGGGGTGTCGCTCCTCACACGAGCGAGTCCCGCCATGCTCCGTGGAGCCGGGCAAACTGGCCACCACCAGTGATCAACTCCGCCGGTGTTCCGTCCTCAACAATCCGGCCGTCGTGCACCACCAGCACCCTGTCCGCCGTCTCCACTGTGGAGAGGCGATGGGCAATGATGATGGCGGTACGGGCAGCATTCTGGCCTGCAACACCCTCCAGAAGGTGGGCGAGTCCTGCCTGCACCATCCGCTCGGAAGGAATATCCAGCGAAGACGTGGCTTCGTCCAGGATCAGAACGGCAGGCGCGGCGAGGAAAGCCCTGGCGAATCCAATAAGTTGTCGCTGGCCCGACGAGACGCGGCCACCGCGCTTATTGACATCCGTGTCATATCCCTCGGGCAAACTCATGATGAATTCATGGGCGCCCACTGCTTTGGCCGCGGCCTCCACTTCAGCACGCGAGGCTTCCGGCCGGCCCAGCGCGATGTTCTCCGCCACGGAGCCACTGAACAGGAAGGCTTCCTGGGTCACCATGACCACTGCGCGGCGAAGGTCGGTGGTAGCCAGGTCCCGAAGGTCAACGCCATCCAAAGTGATGGCGCCTGACGTGACGTCGTAGAAGCGCGCAACGAGTTTGGCAAGAGTGGATTTGCCGGCGCCCGTCTGCCCAACCAAGGCAACGGTTTGGCCAGCCGGAATGTGCAGGTCCAGCTTGGGCACAACCACCTTGCCATCGCTGTACCCGAACTGCACACCCTTGAAGTCGATCTCGCCGCGTGAACTCTTCAGCGGCACAGGGTTCTTTGGCGGCCGGACGGTGGGCACCTCTTCGAGGAGCCCTGATACTTTCTCCAGCGCCGCTTGGGCGCTCTGGAAGGAGTTGTAGAACATAGCCATCTGGTCCACCGGTTGGAAGAAGCGCTTCGTGGACAAAATCAGGGCCAGGAGGACGCCCACGGCCAGGTCACCGCTGAGCACCCTGAACCCGCCGAACAACAGGACCGCCGCCACACACACGTTGCCGATCAGTACCAGCCCCGGCTGGAAGATGCCGTTCAGGTTGATGGAGCGGACAGTGTTCTTGCGGTAGTCCTCAGCCAACGCACCATAGCGGTCGGCGTTCTCGCGCTCCTTGCGGAAGGCCTTCACCGCGCGGATTCCGGTCATGGTTTCCACGAAGTGCACGATCAGCCGCGCCGAAACCACCCGAGATTCCCGGAACGCGATCTGTGAATGCTTTTGGTACCAGCGCGCGAGTAAGAACATGGGCACGCCCGCCGCAAGCATGATCAATCCACTGCGCCAGTCCAAGGCAAACACGGTGAAGGCTGTGAAGAGCATAAACAGCATGCCCGAGGCCAGCGAGCTCACGCCGGAGTCCAGCAATTCCCGCAGCGCCTCGAGGTCCGAGGTTTGACGGGCGATAATGCGACCGGACGTGTACTTCTCATGGAATTCAAGGCTCAACCGCTGGGTGTGCCTGAACACGCGGACCCGTAGGTCCAGCAGCATGGCCTGGCTCAATTGGGCCGTGGACGTTACATAGAGGGCGGTCATTGCAGCGGTAGCGACGGCCGCGGCCAAGTACAACGCACCGGCGAGTACCAGCGGGCCATTGTCGCCGGCTTGCAGTGCGGGCAAAGCGGTGTCGATGCCAAAGGCGATCAGGGCCGGCCCCGCGACGCGGGTGAGCTGCGAAACCACCACCATCACGATTGTCATCCAGAAACGCAAGCGCACGGGGCGGATCAGCGAGCCCAGCAAGGCGAGCGACCGGCGTCGTACTGCTTTGCTGTCCGCTTTGCTTAGGAGCGTGTTGTCCTCGTTGGCGGTTCCAAAAGTTGTGGCGCTCACCGGCGGGCCTCCTCGGCGTCTTCGAGCTCGTCCAGTTCGCTGTCCAGGTCCCTGGGACCGGTATCCAGGCTTGCGATGACGTAGCGGTAGTGGGCGTTTTCAGCCAACAGTTCCGTGTGGGTTCCGACGGCGGTGATGGTTCCGTTCTCAAGCAAGGCCACGCGGTCCGCCAATGCCACAGTCGAAGGGCGGTGCGCGACGATCAGCGTGGTCGTCTCGTGCAGTACTTCGCGGAGCCGGGCTTCCACGCGTTCTTCGGTGTTGACGTCCAAGGCCGAGAGGGGATCGTCCAAGACCAAGACTTTCGGCTTCGCTGCGATGGCCCGGGCAAGAGCTATGCGCTGCCGCTGGCCACCTGAAAGGCTCAATCCTTCCTCACCAATCAGCGTGTCCACACCTTCGGGCAAAGAGTACGCGAAGTGGGCTTGGGCGACGTCCAAGGCTTCATCCAGGGCTGCGTCGCTGGGTTCAGGGGAGCCGAGCAGGACGTTGTCCCGCACAGAGCTGGAGAACAGGGTGGTGTCCTCGAAAGCCACCGCAACGATGCGCCGGAGTTCCTCGATGTCGTAGTCGCGGACGTCCACGCCGTCAATCGTCACGGAGCCTACTGTGACGTCGTAAAGACGGGGGACCAGTTGGAGCAGGGCGCTCTTGCCGCTGCCGGTGATGCCCACCAGTGCCATGGTTTCGCCGGGACGAATGTCCAGGGTGATGTCGTGCAGGAGCGTACCGCCGTCGTCGAATCCGAAGCCCGCATGCTCAAAGCGCAGGGCGCCCTTCACCGTTGCCGGCAGCTCAGGATGATCCGGCGAGGTGATAGTTTTCTCGGTGTCCATGACTTCGAAGTGCCGGTCCAGTGCAGTCTTGGCAGTCAGCGCCATGGCCAGGAGCATGCCGGAAAATTCCACGGGAGTGGCCACCACGGCGGCGGTCGCGAAGAATGCAACCAGCGAGCCGATACTCAGCTGGCCGCTTGCCGCGAGCATGATGCCCACCACCAGGCCGACGCCCAGCGCCAGCTCAGGCAGCAACGTGACCACCAGCGTGAAGCCGGCTTGCTGCTTCGCCTTGGCAATCTCTGTCTGCCGCAGCTCTTCTGCCTGGCCGTTGAAATTCTCCAGCGCTTCGCGGCTGCGGCCGAAAGCCTTCAGGACGCGGATGCCGTGGACGGACTCTTCCACAGTGGTGGCAAGATCACCGGCCTGGTCCTGGCTGAGGCGCGTGACCAGGCTGAAGCGACGGCGGAAGCGGAACGAATTGACCATGATCGGCACAGCCGCGCCGAGGAAAATCAACGCCAGTTGCCAACTCATGGAGAACATGACTCCGACGCCGATGATCACTGTCAACGTGGTGACCACCAGCATGATCGCGCCGAACGCCATCCAGCGGCGTAGAAAACTCAAGTCCGTCATGGCGCGGGACAGCAACTGCCCGGAGCCCCAACGGTCATGGAAAGACACTGTGAGCTGCTGGAGGTGACCATACAGCGATACGCGCATCCTGGTCTCGACCGTCGTGGCCGGGTTGATCACGAACTGCCGCCGCAAGGCCACCAGTCCGGCTTCAGCCACACCAAGCGCAAGAATCACGACGGCGGCAATCCAGACAGCGCCTGGGTCACCGCCGGGTTGAAGCGAGGTGTTGACCAATACACGCAACACCTGAGGGATGGTCAGTGCGACGATGCTGGCGAGCAGGGCGCAGAGGAGGCCCATGAAAAGCCGGGGGAGGATGGGCCGCACATGAGGGTACAGGCGGCCGACGGATGTGAAGAATGACGTTTGTTTGGACATGCCCGCTTCTCAACAGCTGGATCTTCAGATGGTGCAGAGGTAGTTTCCCGTAGCAACTACCCTATGCCATGCCGTGATTCGTTTCACAGGACCACACTTTGCTATGTGGAAAGTTCGCCAGTTATTGAGATTCGTAATGGCCCGTGCGTTTAGCTGGCCGTCGCGTTTGCCTGAGAACGGTGAGCGTCAGCTGCGGGCCGTGAGCGTCAGCAGGACCGCTTCCGGGCGGCACGCGATCCGGACCGGGGCGTAGCGCGAGGTGCCGATGCCGCCTGATACGTTCACCGGCGTCGTGAATCCGTCGCTTTCCCAATCGTGGAGGCCCTTGGCCCGCCATGTCGGGAGGTCGCAGTTGGAGACGATAGCGCCGTAACCGGGGATGCAGATCTGGCCGCCGTGAGTGTGTCCGGCGAGGATGAGATCGGCCTCGGCTTCAGTGAAGTGATCGAGGACGCGTTGGTACGGCGCATGGATGACGGCGACCTTCAGGTGCGGACGGGCATCCTGGTTCACGGTGCCGCGCGGCCAACCGGCATAACGTTCGCGCTTCAAGTGGGGATCATCGACGCCCGAGAAATCGAAACGCAGGCCATTCAGCACCACCGACTGGGCTCGGTTTGTGAGGTCGACCCAGCCTCCCATGCCGAACGCAGACCGCAACCTGGGCCAGTCGAGCTTGATCGGATCGGTCCTGAGTTTCGACGGTCCGCGGAAGTAGCCCGCCGGGTTCTTGATCCTCGGTGCGTAGTAGTCGTTGGAGCCCGGGACGAAGACGCCAGGAAATTCCATGAGAGGCCGGAGAGCAGTGATCAGCGGATCGACGGCCTGTTCGTGGCTGAGGTTGTCGCCGGTGTTGACTACAAGATCGGGCTTCAGATCCGCCAAAGACTGCAGCCACTGGGTTTTCTTGTCCTGTCCCGGAACGAAATGGATATCGCTCAGGTGCAGTACGCGGAAGGGATCCGAACCGTCCGGGAGGATGGGGAGAGTCTCATGACGGACTCCGAACTGGTCCTTTTCCCACCAACCGTAGGCAGCAGCTGCCGCGCCCGCTGTGGCACCGAGGGCAGTAGTGACGGCGAAACCGCGCCCGATAGTGCGGACGCAGTTTGCCAGGGAATCAGGGAACTGCACGCTTAGTCCTTGCCAGGGCCGTTGTTGTTCCCATTCCCATTGTTGCCACCGTTGTTGGCGGGGGCTGTCGGCGGGGCGGGATTGTTCTGCGTGGGTGCTGGCGCCGTACTGCGCTGTGGAGCAGGGCCTCCGAGGAGGTTGGACGGCGGCGCCTGGAACGGGTTGGTTCCATACGCAGGGGCAACGGACAGCATGTAGTTGGTGAACTGCGGACCAGCAATCATGTAACCATCGATGGACTGGTAGAACTTGCCGTTGACGGTCAGGTTACGTCCGGGACGCTTCTGGTCACCCAAGGGGTCGCCGAACCAGGAAGCCGTGGCCAACCCGGTGGTGTAGCCGACGACCCAGGTGGAACCATTGGTGTCGTTGGTACCGGTCTTGGCGGCTACGGGGAAGTTCTTGGAGTTCAAGGCTGGCCGGATCAGAGAGCCAGAGCCCTCGTCGAGCACCTTCCCCATCGCGTAAGCAACACCTCGGGCAACCTCAGGTTTGACGGCATCCTTGCAGTTGGAGGATTGGGCCGGGAGATCGGCACCGGACTGGTCTTTCACCGAGGTAATCGCGATTGGCTGGCAGTACTTGCCGTCGGCAGCAAACGTGGCGAAGGCGCTGGCCATGGTGAGAGGCGCAGTCTGGGTGGAACCAATGAGGTTACCCAGAGTGGTCATGGGCACCTTCGGATTGGGATCCGTGATCTTGCCGGTATCATCCCGTGCGGGCAATCCGCCATGGATGCCCGTCGCATCAACAATGCCCTGGATGCCACATAGGTCCAGCTGGGAAGCCGAAGCAAAGGTGGCTGTGTTGATGGAGTTCATGAGGCCGTAGAGGACCGTCATGTTTCTGTAGTAACCCTCGTCGGAGTTCTGCAGGTCGAAAGTGCCGTTCGTGGCGTCATACCAGCCAACAGTGGGCGCAGGACAGGTGTTTCTCCACCGGAAGTTCTGGGGGTACCTGCGGACCGAAGCGTTGATTGTCGTATTCATTGACTTGCCCTCGTTCAGCCATTCAGCGAACGTAAACGGCTTCATCGTAGAACCGGGCTGGAAGCCACCAATGCCGTTGAGGTCGTTGCCCTCGGCATCGAGGACGTCCACATTGAAGTTCTGCGTCTGATCGAACTTGCCCTCTTGAGGGAGCCAAACAGTGTTCTGGGCCATGCTCACGATCTGCCCGGTGCCCGGCTGGACGGAGGTGATTGAAGCACCCCACTTGTCCGGGTTAGCGCCCGCCGTCGCATCAACCTGCTGCTGGGCAACGGTCTGCGCCGTGGGATCGAGGGTGGTTCGGATGGTAAGGCCGCCACGCATGACGCGCTTCTCGCGCTCGTCCGAAGTCTCGCCGTACGCAGGGTTGTTCAAGAGCAGGTGCAGCACATAGTCGCAGAAATACGGAGCCATGGTGGCGTATGCGCAACCCTGGCGTGCGGGAGTGACCTTGGTGGTGACAGGGGTGGCTACCGCTTCGTCGTACTCTGCCTGGCTGATCTTGCCCTGGTTCACCATGGCAGCCAGCACGAGGTCGCGGCGCTTCTTGGAGTTATCCGGGTTGGTGATCGGATCGAAGGCGGACGGGCTGTTCACCAAACCAGCCAGCAAGGCTGCCTGCGGAAGCGTCAGATCCTTGGCTGAAGTGCTGAAGAAGAACTTGGAGGCAGCTTCAATGCCGTACGCGTCACGGTTGAAGAACACGATGTTGAGGTAGCCCTCGAGGATCTGCTCCTTGTTGAACTTCTTCTCAAGGGCAATAGCCAGTTTCATCTCGCGGAGCTTATCGCCGACGCCCTTGTTCAGGCCGTTCAGCTTGACGTCTTCGTCCTTGCCGGATGCCACCAGCGATTCGTTGATGACGTTGTTAACGTATTGCTGCGTAATGGTGGACGCGCCCTGCTTGTTGCCGCGGGCGGTGCTCACGATGGCTCGCATGATGCCGGTGGTGTCGATGCCGCCGTGCTCATAAAAACGGCTGTCCTCGATAGCGATGACAGCGTCCTTGATGAACGGGCTCATTTGATCCAGCGGGACCTTGGTCCGGTTCTCAGCGTAGATCGAGGCAATCGGTGTGCCGTCCTTCGCCAGAATCGTTGTGTTCTGGCTCGGCGGGTCCACCTGCAGCTCTGCCGGCAGAGTGTCAAAGAACTGGATTGAACCACTTGCGGCACTGCCCGAAACGGCGGCTGCGGGGACCAAAAGGCCCGCCACCAGGACGCCACAAATCGCGCTCACGCCAAGGAAACCTAAAATCTTTCCGAGGGTGGTGGCAGTGTCGAATATGGGGTTCTTGCGAGTCACCATGTTTTCCACTTTACCGGCAAGGGCTAGGCTTTCTGTCATGACCAAATGGGAGTACGCCACGATTCCGCTCATTATCCACGCCACGAAGCAGATCCTGGACCAGTGGGGCGAGGACGGTTGGGAGCTTGTCCAGGTCGTCGGTGGCCCCGATGGCAAAGGCCTTGTTGCATACCTGAAGAGGGAGAAGCAGTAACCATGACAACCCCCGCAGAAACCACGTCTGCCGCGGAATCCGGCGCTCCGACGTCGGCCGTTGAGCAGCGTCTCGCCGAGCTCGGCTTGACCCTTCCCGAGGTCGCCGCACCTGTTGCCGACTACGTGCCGGCGATCGTCTCCGGCAACTACGTCTACACGTCCGGCCAGCTGCCCTTTATTAAGGGCAAACTCGAAGCTACGGGCAAGGTCTCCCTCGGCGAGTTGGGTGCCTCCGACGAGCCCACCGTTGATCCCGAGGATGCCAAGCGTTACGCCGCTGTCTGTGCGATCAACGCCCTCGCTGCCGTTAAGAGCGTCATTGGCGACCTCGACCGCATCACCCGCATCGTCAAGGTAGTCGGCTTCGTTGCGTCCGAGCCCACCTTTACGGGCCAGCCCGGCGTGATCAACGGCGCCTCCGAACTTCTCGGCCAGGTATTGGGCGACGCCGGCAAGCACGCACGCTCCGCCGTCGGCGTTTCCGTCCTGCCGCTCGACTCTCCGGTCGAAGTCGAGCTCATCGCTGAATTCAGCTAAGGAACCGGTCCACCCAATTGCCGCAGCTTGCCCGCCGCCTGTTCGCACTCCCTCCGGCACTCGAAGGGGCGGCACGAAACTGGCTTGAGCTCGGCGAGCGGACCCCCAGGGCCGCCCGCTATGCATCATCCGTCGTCCTCTTGCGGGACTCACCCACCGGTCTGGAGACCTGGCTTGGTTACAGGCCAGGCTCCTCACCGTTGGGTGTCGTCGCGTTCCCTGGTGGATCCCTGGACCCATCCGACGACGACCCCGTCGGTTGGTTGGGTCCCTCACCGCAGTATTGGGCTGAGCACATGGGAACGGACGACGTCGGACTCGCCCGCCGCCACGTGGTGGGCGCCATCCGCGAACTCTTCGAGGAAACCGGCGTCCTCCTTGCCGGCCCCGACGCTTCCTCCACGGTGGAGGCCAACTCCACGGTGGAATGGATGAAAGCCCGGGAAGCTGTGTCCAGCCAGGAGAAGTCCTTCAGCGAAGTGCTCGCCAAGCGTGGCCTTTCACTGCGCACGGACCTGCTGAAGCCCCTGGTCAACTGGCTCAGCCCCGACTTCGCGCACACGCGTTTCAACACGCGCTATTTCGCCGCTACGGTCCCCGTGAACCAGCAGCCGAGCATCCTGGGAAGCAAGGGAGTCTGGGGCCGCTGGGTGTGCGCCGCGGAAGCCATCGCCCTCCGGGAGACCACAGCCCTCGGCGACGAAATAGCCCAGGAAAACACGGTCGGACTCACCCTCGGCCAGCTCCTGGTCCCCGGGTCCGAGATCATGCTCGAAAAAATGGCCCACGCCAACGGCTGTATCGCCTACCTGAGCTACAAGCGCAAGGCCCACGTGTACCAACCCAAACTGGTGGACGAGGGTGGAGTGCTGATGCTCGAGGTCGAAGCCGCCAGGACCGTAGCCGGAGAGCCCCAGCGGGAGCGCTGAATCTGTCCCTCTCTCACTTCCCGCCGGGTTTTGACGGATCCTCTCTCACTTCCTGCCGGGTTTTGACGGATCCTCTCTCACATCCCGACGAAAAAAGCCGCCCCGGTTCATCACCAGGGCGGCTTTTTTGCAAGGATAAATTAGCGCGAACGCTGGCGGAGCCGCTGCATGTCCAGAATGACGACGGCGCGCGCTTCCAGACGCAGCCAACCGCGCTGGACGAACTCGGCCAGTGCCTTGTTGACGGTTTCGCGGGAAGCGCCCACCAGCTGGGCCAGTTCTTCCTGCGTCAGTTCATGGGCAACCAGGACGCCGTCGGTGGCCGGACGGCCGAAGCGGTCAGCCAGATCCAGGAGTGCCTTGGCGACGCGGCCCGGGACGTCCGAGAAAACGAGGTCGGACAGTGAATCGTTGGTGCGACGGAGCCGGCGGGCGAGGGCCTGCAACAGCTGCGCGGAAACCTCCGGACGTGTGCGGAGCAGCGCGTTGAGGCTTTCGTTCTTCAGTCCTGCCAGGCGCGTTTCGGAGACGGCGGTGGCCGTCGCGGTGCGGGGGCTGGGATCGAACAACGCCATTTCGCCGAAGAGTTCTCCCGGGCCGAGGATGGCCAACAGGGACTCGCGGCCATCGGGGGACGTGCGGCCGAGCTTTACCTTGCCGGAAACGATGAAGTACAGCTGGTCACCCTGGTCGCCTTCGCGGAATACCGATGCCCCGCGTGAGAGGTCCACCTCGGTGAGTTCGTCCGTCAGCAAGCGGAATGCGTCGTCGTCAAGGGTGGCGAAGAGGGGTGCGCGGCGCAATACCTCGATGTCCATGAAATCTCCTGAATATAAGTTTCGGTCGTGGCGCTCCAGCCATTGTTTCAGAATTTTTAAGCTTCTGTGACGTACTTGGCAGGCGAAACGCTGAAACGGCGCGGTTTTTGCCCCTATCGGCCCTTGTTTGCCGTGCCTTTGGACGCTCGGAGCGGACTCGTATCGTGATGGGACTAACGGTTCCCTGTCAGGGTGCCCAACTACAATTGGCGCTACCCGGTCACGAGGAGCATTGGTGTTTGGCTTGACGATTTTGGATTTGGCATTGATCTTGATGCTCCTGTCCTACCTGATCTATGGCCTGCGCAATGGCTTCCTGGTGACGCTCGGCGGAATTGCCGGTTTTGTGGTTGGCGCGATTGCTGCATTTATGGCTGTTCCACTTGTGAGCGGCTGGGTGAGCGATAGCGGTTGGAGGCTGACCGCAACGGTGGGTGCCGCCGTCGTACTTATTGCACTTGGCCATGGGCTGGGGACCATGATCGGACGAAAAGTCCGCCATGCTGTGCGGATTAAGCCGTTGCACGCAGCTGACCGCTTGATTGGCGGCGTGGTCAGCGTGGTGGTCGCGGCGCTGGTGATGTCCATGTTGGCGTTCAGTATCAGTTCGCTGGGCGTGCCGTTTGTCTCGCAGCAGCTGGCTGAATCCCGGGTCATTCGGTACATCGATTCCTTGACGCCGACGCCGGTCAAAACCACTATGGCCCAACTGCGGTCTACGGTCATTGGCGACGGTATTCCCAAACTGATTGAGGGCTTCGGCCCAGCCACACCGGTTCCGGTTCCCAACGAATCCACTGACACTCCAGCCCTGAACAAGGCTGCCGAGTCCGTCCTGAAGATCGCGGGCACAGCCTTTGAATGCGGCCAGAACCAAACTGGTTCCGGATTTGTGGTGTCGCCCGGGCGCGTCGTGACCAATGCGCACGTTGTGGCGGGCGTGTCGCAGCCGGTGGTGGAGATTCCCGACGGCGGCGCGTTGCCGGGTCGGGTGGTCTATTTCGACTCCCAGCGGGACATCGCAGTTTTGGCCGTGGATGGTCTTTCATCGGATCCGCTTCAGCTGAGTCCAGACCTGGCAGCCGGCAGTCCCGCAGCTTTTGCGGGCTACCCGCACGGCGGTCCTTTCCAGTCCAAACCAGCAACTGTCCAAGGTATTTCGACCATCCTGGTGCCTGACATTTATGGCAGCAATCCTTCTCCGGAGTTGGTCTACAAGCTTGCGGGTGACGTCCAACCCGGTAACTCCGGAGGACCGCTGCTCACCATGCAGGGGCAGGTAGCAGGCTTGATCTTTGCCAAGACCACCACTGATGCGGCACTTGGGTTTGCACTCACCATGGAGGACATCCAGCCGGTGGCCGCACAAGCTCCAGGCCTTAGCGCTCCGGTTTCGCCCGGGCAATGCACACGCAAGTAACTTTGACCGCAATTCCCGGACATTCTCCCGTCGCCTAATAGATTGGGAGCCATGACTGAAGCCACCCCCGCCACCGAAGCTGGTCGCGGCACCATTCTTGTGATCAACGGACCGAACCTTAACCTTTTGGGCACCAGGGAGCCCGAGAAGTACGGCACTTCCACCCTCGCCGACGTCGAGCAGTTGGCCATGTCGGCGGCGGCTGCCCATGGCTTCACGGTGGACTGCGTTCAGTCCAACCACGAAGGGGACCTCCTCGATGCTATCCATGCTGCGCGGGGAACCGCGGCGGGAATTGTCATCAATGCCGGGGCCTTCACCCACACGTCAGTGGCACTTCGTGACGCCCTGGCCGCAGTTCAGCTGCCCTCGGTTGAAGTGCATATCACCAACGTTCACCAGCGCGAAGAGTTCCGGCACCACTCCTACTTGTCCGGTGTGTGCAACGCGATCATCGTCGGCGCGGGCGTGCTTGGGTACAAGCTGGCCATCGATTACCTGGCTGAAACGGTGTAGACCGGAGGATGTGAGAGAGGGATCCCCGGGAAGCCCTGTGGATGTGAGAGAGGGATCTCCGGGGAGCCCTGTGGATGTGAGAGAGGGATCCCCGGGAAGCCCTGTGGATGTGAGAGAAGGTTAGAGGGCAGTGAACCGCAGCAAGAGCGCGTGCTCGGGGTTCAACACCGGCATGGGAAGGCCCACCTCGCCAAGGAATCGTCCCGTTGCCACAGCACCATCGGCCAGCCAGGCGACCGGTAGGGCTTCGATGAACGTGTGCGCGTAGTCGGCATCCGCCGGTGTGGGGAAGATTGCTTCCACACGATAGGAACGGGAGGCTTCCAGCCCCGGAATGGCTACGCGGCCGGGCTGTTCGGCGAAACCAGTCCGCGTCTTGACCACGGCGAACAGGGCCGCCGTCCCACCCACTGCAGTACCGCCGTCGTGCATGGAACTGTCAGCAACAACGCCGTGCAGCATCATGGAATCGTCCGCCAGATCGGCGCGCACCATCCGCCCGGTGTGGATCAACCCGCGGTGCTCCTTGTACAGGGTGATGAAGCGCTTCAATTCCTCGCGCTCGGCCCCCTGGACTTCGCGGATGTCCCATTCCATGCCGAAATGCCCAAAGAGTGCCGTGATGGCTCGGAACGACAAGTTATGCGTCCGCGCTGTGGTGTGCGAGGTGGTGGGCCCGATGTGCCCGCCCACCAGCTCCGGGGGAACCACCATGCCGGTCCAGCGCTGGATGGTTTGCCGCTCCAAGGCGTCATTGCAGTCCGAGGCCCAGATCCGGTCGGTGCGTTCCAGGATCCCAAGGTCCACTCGGGCGCCGCCGGAGGAGCAACTCTCGATCTCGACACCCGGGTGCGCTGCACGGAGGGCATCGAAGAGCCGGTAAGCGGCAAGGGTTTGTTCATGCACGGACGAACGGCCCGCATGGCCATGCTCCACGAGGTCCCGGTTTTGGTCCCACTTGAGGTAGCTGATGGTGTTTTCCCGCAGCAGGGCGTCAATACGGTCAAAAATGTACTGCCACGCGTCGGGGTTCACGAGGTCGATGATGTGCTGGTGTCGCCATTCGAGCGGCAGCCGGCCACCGTCCTTGAACGACAGGGCAGATGGTCCAACGATCCACTCGGGGTGGGCGCGGGCGATGTCCGAATCAAGGTTCACCATCTCCGGTTCTACCCAGAGGCCAAACTCCATCCCGCGTGAAGTCACTGCATCAATCAGGGGCGTCAGGCCTGAAGGCCAGATGGTTTCATCGACGTACCAGTCACCCAGCCCAGCGTGGTCGTCCCGGCGTCCGCGGAACCAGCCGTCGTCGAGCACAAAACGCTCAACGCCCAGGTCCGCGGCGGACTCGGCCAGCTCGATCAAGGTCTCCAGGTTGTGATCGAAGTACACCGCTTCCCAGGTGTTGAGGACAACTGGCCGTGGTTTCCCAGCGACATCCACGTGGTGCGGGCGGGACCGGAACCAGCTGTAAAAGGCTTCACTGATGCCGTCCAAACCTTGGTCGGAGTAGGCGGCATACAACGCCGGTGTGGTGTAGCTTTCGCCGGATTGCAGCACTACTTCGGAGGGGCCCAGCAGTTCGGAACCGCCGATCATTGTGCGGCCATCGGCTACGTTGTCAGCAAATTGCTCGTGGTTTCCGCTCCACGCCAAGTGCGTGGCCCAGACTTTGCCGTGCCGGTTGCCGAAGCCCGCGGTTCCGGCTGCAAGCAGCAGCGAGGAATCGTGTCCCGTACGGCCGTGGCGGCCGGTGCGGACCCAGGTTCCTTGCTGGATTGCCCTGCGTTGTGGGTGCCGTTCGCGGCACCAACGGCCAGTAAGGTCCAAAAGCTCGACGGCGTCCGGCGCCACTGGGAGAATCGTCGCCAATTCGTCCACCTGGAAAGGCGACGTGCCGTCGTTGGTGACTGTGTGCCGCAGTTCCAAAAGCCCACCCGGGTGCAAGGTGAGGGTGCTCGTGACCGTGATGCCGGCGTCGAGATCTGATTGAACGATCACCGCTGAGGACCCGACGGCGCTGCTGCCGTCCGCAGTCGCGCTCACCACGCGCAGGCGTACGGAGAAGTCATGCCCGGGAATGCCATCCGTGAACCGGTGTCCGCGCAACCCCGTCCGGCCCTGCCACGAGGAGGAGGCCTGAGGGAGGAGCCCGGCCGGTACGTTGGCATCGATCGAGGAAGGCGGGACGGGCTCATTGAGGATGGAAAGGTCCGGAAGGGCGTCGCCCAGGTCTGCTCCCCAGTGGGATATTTCGGCCTCTCCTCGGTGAGTGCTGATCACCAGGCTGGTACCGGCGGAACGGAGATGGAGCGGTTGCATGGGTATGAGTCGCTTTCAAAGATGGTGTGTGGACTTGTGAGGCCTGCTCTGCGCGCTTCGCGAAGGAAATGACGCGCAGAGCAGGCCTCACAACGGGAGGTTTTACTTGAAGAGGGCATTGACCTGGTTGTTGGCTTCAGTCAATGACGACGCAGGCTTCTTGCCGGAGAGCACGGCATCCATGGCCGGCTTCATGATGCCGTCCACCTTTGCAGCCTTGTCCGCGATCGGGAACAGGAACGTGGTGCCTTCCTTCACGTGCGTGGTGAAGGCGGAAACGTCGGTGCCCTTGTCTGCGAAGGCCTTGGCGGCTATATCAGACGAGCTGCTGATGGCCGGGAAGACTACGGCCTTGCTGGCCACGACGTCCTGGCAAGCGGTGGAGCCGAGGTACTCCACCCACTTCACGCTGGCAGCAGGGTTCTTGGTGCCTGCCCAGATGGAGTCAGCCAAACCATTGAACATGCTGGCACGCTGACCGCTGGGGCCCTTGGGCGTCGGCGCAAAGGCGGTCTCGATACCCTTATACGTCTTGTACTGGCCGATCAACCAGTCACCGTTGGTGTTGATCGCGGCCTTTCCTGCACCGAAGCTGTCCGGCATGCTGGCTCCAACAGTGGTCTCAAGCTTGGGCATGTAGCCCTTGTCCACCAGACCGGCCCACCACGCGATCGTTTCCTGGAAACGCGGGTCGTCGTAGTTGAATTTGCTGCCCCAAGGGTTCTTGTCCGTGGAAGTCCAGCCGGTGGTCGCCGTGAGGAAGCTCCACTCCGTCTGGCCTTGGCCGGAGCCACTGCCGGTCAAGCCCAGTCCGTAGGTGGCTACGTTGTTCTTGTCGAAACCGGCTTCATCCCCGCGCTTTCCGTTCTTGTCTACGGTCAGGTGCGCGATCGTCTTTTCGTAGCTGCCGCCGTCCTTAGGGTTCCAGTCAAGGTTGGCCATCTGCTCCGCGCTGATCCCGGCGGCGTCAGTCATTGCTTTGTTGTAGAACAGGCCCACGGTGTCCCAGTCCTTCGGCAGGCCGTAGCGCTTGCCGTCCTGGCCCACCCAAAGCTCCGGGAGGCCCTTGGTGTAGGCATCAAGCTTGACTCCGTCTTTTGCCACAGCGTCATCGAGCGGCAGAAGCTGCTTCTTTGCGGCGTACTCCGGGTACTTGGACAGGTGATCCGTGAAAACGTCCGGTGCTGTTCCAGCAACGAAACCGTTGGTCAGCGTGGTCCAGTAGTCGTCCCAGCCACGCTGGGTGATCTTGACCTTGATATCCGGGTTGGCCTTGGTGAAATCGTCAGCGCACTGTTGGTAGGCGGGGAGCTGGTTGGCGTCCCAGAGCCAGTAGTTGATTTCTCCCTTGGCCTCGGAGGAAGCAGGGGCGGAGCCGCCACAGGCGGACATTGTTAGGGCGATGGCGGCGGCAGCAGCGGCGACGCCGAGGGTTTTCTTCATGACGAACCTTTCGTTGGGGAGTGCGGGTTACTTGATTCCGGAGAATCCGATGGAGTTGACGACCTTCTTGCCGAAGGCGATGAAGAGAAGGAAGATGGGCAGCGCTGCGACGAGAGTTCCGGCCATGAGCCCGGACCAGTCGAGGGCGCCCTGCGGTGATTGGGATTTGAAGACACTGAGGCCCACGGTGAGCACCCGGACGCTCTCGTCCTGGCCCACCAGCAGCGGCCAGAAGTATTCGTTCCACTGCCCGATGAAGGTCAGCAGCGCCAGGGTGGCGATGGGGGCGGCGGCGTTGGGAAGCACGATCTGGAAGAAGATGCGCAGGTGCTTGGCGCCGTCGAGCATTGCCGCTTCCTCAACCTCGCGGGACATGCTGAGGAAGAACTGGCGCAGGAAGAAGATGGCGAACGGGGTCATGAACAGGAACGGCAGGGACATCCCGGCCATGGTGTTGAGCAGGCCGAGGTTCTTGATCATGAGGAAGTTGGGCAGCGCCGTGAAGATCGGCGGGACCATCATGGTGGTCAGGAACACGGCGAACACTTTGTTCCGGCCAGGCCAGCGCAATCGGGCGAAGGCGTAAGCGGCCATGGCGCTGAAGAACACCTGGCCGGCTGTTGTGACCGTGGCGAAGATGATGGAGTTTCGCAGGTAGAGCCAGAAGTTGATGGCGGCACCGGAGCCGCCGTCGGCGATGGCTTCCTCTGTGGTCTGCAGCCCGAGGACGCGCTTGAAGGCGCCCCAGCTGAAGTCGGCCGGCAGGAGGTTTCCGGCGTTGGAAGCCAACGCGCTGTTGCTGGACAGCGCCGTCCGCAGCATCCAGAGGAACGGGGCAATAGTCACGGCGACGGCGACGGCGACCAGCACCCAGGCGCCAACCCGGCGCCAATTGATGGGCTTCTTTGGGGACAAAGCGGCGTTCTGGCCGGAAGCATTCTTGCGGGGCAGGTCATTGTCGGGCAGGTCTTTGTCAGGCAGGGTTGAAGTAGTCATGGCGGCTCTCCTTATTCCAAATCCGGCTTAGTCCAGGTCCGATTCGTTGCCCTTGAGGAACTTCATTTGCACGAAGGCCACCAGGGCGAGAATGACGAACAGGATCACGGACAATGCGGAGGCGTAGCCGAAATCGGATTCGCCGAATGCTTTTTGGTAGATGTACATCTGGATCACGCGCGAGGCGTTGACGGGTCCACCGTTGGTTGTGACAGCAACGGTGTCAAAGACCTGGAAGGAACCGATCACGGTGACCACCAGCACGAGTACCAGCACTGGGCGGAGCAGCGGCATGGTGACGCTCCAGAACGTCCGGGCCGGGGAGGCGCCGTCGAGGTTTGCTACCTCATACAGGTGGTTCGGGATGGACTGGAGGCCGGCGAAGATCAGGAGGGCCGTGTAGCCCATGTGGCGCCACACGTTCACGAAAGCGATGGTGGGAATCGCCCATTGCTCACTGCCGAAGAAGGCGACGCGGGGGAGGCCCACCCAGCTCATGACCTCGTTGACGATGCCCAGCTGGTAGTCCAGCATCCAGAACCACAGCAGGGCGACGATGACATTGGCCACCAGGAAGGGCAGCAGAAGTGCGCCTCGGATGAACGTGGATTTGGCCACCCGGTGCATCAGAAGTGCGAGTCCCAGCGCGATCACGGTCTGGAAGCCGATGTTCAGGACAACGTACTGGATTGTCACTCCCATGGCGTTCCAGAACAATTCATCGCCGAATATTGCCGTGTAGTTCCCCAGCCCAATCCAGGTGGGTTCGCCGAGAATGCTGTACTCAGTGAAGCTGAGGTAGATGCCGCGAATTGTGGGGATCAGAAAGAACGCCACGAAGCCGATAACGGCGGGAAAGATGAAGAAGAGTGCGATCTTCAGGTCACCGAGGCGGCTAGTCATGCTGCGTTTGGCAGGTTGCAGCTTGCGGGGTTGCCGGCCTAGGAGGTTCCTGGCAGACCGCCGTGAGGCGTTGCCCGGTTGCTTGGTTAGCGTGGTCATCGTCGACCCTTTCCTGACTGTGATATGGGTAACAACTGGACTAGAATCTACACGAGTAGATCCGAGCGATGCAAGCTTTTTGGGAATATTTGTTCGTTTCTGTCCAAATTGTTGACTCGTGTAGATCGTAGTGAAAGACTCAAGCGAGCCCACTGAGGGGCCACTACAACTGCTGCCGAGTCAGCTTCAGGGAAGGCAAACGATGACGTTTTCGATCGGTGTTCTAGGTGTCGGGCAGTTCGGCAGCCAGTTCGCGCACCTCTTCAAGCTCCACCCCGGCGTCAGTGCAGTTTACGTGGTGGATGAACTACCTGAGCGGGCCGCAGCGGCTCAGGAACGTTGGGGCCTTGATGGCGTGGTGGGAAGTTTTGAGGAACTCCTGGAGTCCGACGTCGATGCTGTCGCCATCTTCACGCAACGGTGGACTCACGGACCCCTCGTCGAGCGGGCGCTCCGCGCGGGCAAGCACGTGTATTCAGCCGTCCCGATGGCGATCTCCGAAGCGGAAATCGAACGGATCATCCAGGCCGTGCGCGAAACCAAGCTTGTTTACGCCATGGGAGAGACCAGCTACTACAACCCCGCAACAGTCTTCGCCCGGCAACAGCATGCGGCCGGGAAGTTTGGCCGGATCTTCTACACCGAAGGCGACTACGTCCACGACATGGACCTGGGCTTCTACGAGGCCTACCAGTACAGCGGTGGCGAGCGGTGGAAGGAAACGGCGAGCTATCCGCCCATGCTGTATCCGACCCACGCCATCGGTGGCGTCCTCGGCGCAGTGCCGGCTCACGCGGTCAGCGTCAGTTGCATTGGGGTCAAGGACGATCGCGGAGATGGCGTCTTTGATAAAGACGTCAGTATGTTCGCCAACGATTTCTCGAATGCTACGGCGTTGTTCGAAATGAACGACGGCGGTGCGATGCGCACCAATGAGATGCGCCGGGTTGGCTATCCCTCGCACCTTCGCGAATCCCGCTTCCGCTTCTTTGGCACCGAGGCAAGTTTCGAGCAGCTGGCAACCACCACGGTGTGGCAGGACAAAACAAAGGTGGAGGACGTCTCAGAACAAGTTGAGACAAAGCCGACGATGTCAGCCGACGATCCATCTTTGGCTGACGTGGCGCCGGAGCTGCGCGATGCCTTCATCTCCGGGCTGGCGCCGGTTCACGATCAATCACGGCTTCCCGAGGAATTCCTCGGAGCGCCCAACGGACACGAAGGCAGCCACCAATTCCTTGTGGATGACTTTGTCACAGCGGTCAACAATCGAACGCTGCCACCCGTGAACGCCTGGGTTGCAGCCCGTTTCACCTTGCCCGGAATCATAGCCCACGAATCTGCCCTCCGCGGCGGCGAACGCCTTCCCATCCGGGACTTCGGCGACGCTCCCTCCTTGTAGCTAGCATTTAGGTCATGACAACTTCGGCAGTACAAACCCCGCGCGGACCGGTTACACGCAAGGACGTGGCCCGGTACGCCGGGGTGAGTACCGCCGTCGTGAGCTACGTTGTGAACGGCGGACCCAAGAACGTGGCCCCGGCGACGGAAGCCAAAGTGCGCGACGCCATCCGTATCCTCGGCTACCGTCCCAACGCTGCCGCGCGGGCTCTGAAGCTCGGCTCAAGCGAAACTGTCGGCGTGATTGTTCCGGACAATACCAACCCCTTTTTCTCGCAGCTCGCCCACGCTGTTGAAGACGCTGCGGCAGAACTTGGCTACGGCATGGTCCTCACCAACTCGGGCGGCAGCTTGGCCAAGGAACGGCAGAACATCCGCAACCTGGCCGCACGGCAAGTGGACGGAGTGTTCCTGGCGAGCTGCGTGTTCGATCCCGATCTGACCGACCTTGAAGCCTCGGAAATCCCGTCGGTGTTGCTGAACAATGCCGGCTCGCCGCCAGGGTTCACCAGTGTGGGTGTGGACCTCGAAGCAGGCGCCCGGGCCGCCGTCGAGCACCTCATAGGCCACGGCCACACAAACATTGGCCTGGCCATAGGAACCAACACCGGTAACCAGCTCGACGGACGTGAAGTGGGTTGGCTTCGAACGTTGCGCGACGCAGGACTGCCGGATGGCCCCATGCTTCATGGCGAGTTCAGCAGACCGGGAGGCTACGAGGTAGGCAAGCGCTTCCTCGCCATGGCCAACCGCCCCACGGCAATCTTCGCCAGCAACGACATGCAGGCCATCGGAATCCTCCGCGCCCTCCACGAGGCGGGGCTGAACGTTCCCGACGACATGGCCGTGGTGTCCTTCGACGGTTCCCTTGATTCCGAATACAGCTGGCCGGCATTGACCACTGTGGCGCAACCTGTGGAGGAAATGGCTGAAGCGGCTGTTCGCGCACTCGTGGGGGAGGGCCGGGGCGAGGCACTGCAGCACAGGATCCTGCCCACGGAGTTGATCGTGCGCCAGTCGTGCGGCTGCAAGTGACCTTCCAACGTTCTCTCACATCCTGCCGCTTTGGTGCCGACGTTCTCTCACATCCTGCCGTCGATGTGAGAGAACATCCTGCAAAAGGGCGCCGATGTGAGAGAACATCGGGGAGTTACGAGTCCATGCTTGCGTAGCGTTCCGGCCGGGCGAGTACCTGGCTGATCTGCGCAGTGCCCGCGGCCAGGGCGAGCCGGACCAACAGGAAACCGACCGCAAAAACTCCACCGACGGTCAGGAACACCACGGGACGGGTCAACAAGGCAGGACCCGCCAGTGGCAGAACCAACGCTGCTGCTGCGGCCGCAGAGATGCCCGCCACCAGGAGCAACGGCGACATCACTGCCTTGACCCGCGCAGCCACCATAAGTTTCCGCGGCATCCCTACCCGGTCCAGTGCCACGAGGGTCGAAGCACGGTCGAGCACGGCAGCGGCCTGGTTGACGCCGGCGGAACAAGCCACCATCAGGAACGAGCCCAGCAGGGTGATCATCACGCCGGTGTTGATATCGCGCACCAGCAGCGTGGTTTCATCCGACGCGCTGCCGCCCATCGTGTCCGCCACCGCCATGCCGACGCCCACGAACACTCCCACAAAGCTGGTCATCGCGACGCCCCCAACTTGTCGCCACGATTCCTTGGGACTTTCCAGGACTGTCCGTGCGGCGAGCAGTTGCTCGGGCCGCTTTGCCCTCTTGAGCTGCGCTGACGCCTGAAGCCGCAGGACCCACGGCCCCATCAGGTTCAGTGCAAGCAGCGCCAGCCCGAAGCAGCCGCCCATCACGGCGATAATCACCATAAACGCGCCGAAGCTGCTGAGCATGCCCATGGCTACCACTCCGAAGACCACCACCACAGCCGCGATGAGACCGCGAACCCAGTGGGCGCCGTCGGCCGTTTGCCTGGTCCGCACGCCCAGCGGCGTCAGTACCACCTTGCGCAGGCCGAGCGCAGCGCTCGCTGCGGCAAGGACGCAGACCGCGAGGATGCATCCGAGAATTGACGGCACGGACAGCCAGGCGTGGCCGCCTATCGCCTGTCCCCGGAACTGGATCAATCCCAGGAAAGGCGCCGCGCAGGCATACAGGCCGGCACCGGCTACCGCCCCGATTGCCGCCAGAACTGTTGACTCTATGACCGTCATCCACACGACCGTGGCACTACTGGCACCCAAGAGGCGAAGGGACGCCAAGCGGTCATCACGACGGCGGGCGGCCAGTCGCGCTGCGGAGGCACCGAGCGTCAGCAGCGGTATAACGAGCAAAACCATGGCGACGACGGCCAACGCCTGATAGGTGCCCGCGATGTCATCAGACCAGGACCAAAAGACTTGGGAACCGCCAGCCACCGTCAACAGGAGTGCCGTGACCGTGCCGAACGCGAGAATCGGCAACCCGGCGTCGCGCAGTGTGGTTTGGTGCAACCCCGTTTGGCGAAGGCTGTTGCTTCGGGAGAGGTACGGGGTGAGGCGAAGGGCCAGGGCAAGGCTAGACATTGAACGCACCCTTGAAGTTGGTGGCTGCAGGAGCCGGCTGGCTGGGAGAGGGAACAGCGCAGCCAGTGTCCGCCACGATTCGGCCGTCACGCAGCTCCACGACGCGTTGGCAGCGTGCTGCCACGTTGGGATCGTGCGTGACCACCAGAAGTGTTCGACCGTTGGCTGCGACGGAGTGAAGCAGAACGTCCAGGACTTCGTTGGACGTAGCCGAGTCCAGAGCACCTGTGGGCTCGTCGGCAAAGACGATGCGTGCCCCGGTGACCTGTGCCCGGGCGATGGCCACCCGCTGGACCTGCCCGCCGGACAATTCACCGAGCCTGCGCTGTTCCATGCCTGCCAGGCCAAGGGCCGCCAACCACTCGGCGGCACGGGCCTCGGACGTAGTCCGATCGGTGCCGTTCAGCATCAGCGCCAAAGCCACGTTCTCAAGGGCAGTCAGTTCCGGCAGCAGCATGCCCTGCTGGAAGACGAAACCGAACTCCTCTCGGCGGAGACCGGAAAGCGCCCCATCTCCGAGGGAATCCAACCGGATCGGACCGGCTGTCGAGGTCAAGGTGACCGTACCGGCGTCGGGCCTCAAAATCCCGGCGAGGCAGTGCAGAAGGGTGGTCTTACCGGAACCCGACGGCCCAATGATGGCAATGGACTCACCCGCAACTGCGGCGAAGTCCACGTGATCGAGCGCGACGCTGCCGGGATAGTGCTTGGTGAGTTGCTGGGCATGGAGGATGGCGTTCATGGATCCAGCTTGGCTGCCGGGCCCATGCCAAGGCGTCAGTCCGGCGGCTGAACTCTGCGGACAGGCCTCCACCCGCAGTATGAGAGCCTACTTGGCCTGGACGTCCGCAATTCTCAGCTTTGCCACATTCTCGGCGAGCACGCGGCGGGCATCCTCACCCAGGTTCGAATCGGTGATGAGCTCGTCGGCTTCTTCCAACTGGGCAATGGAGGCTATGCCCACTACGCCCCACTTGCTGTAGTCGGCCAGGACCACAGTGCTGCGGGCCGATGCCATGAACGCCCGGTCCGTTTCGGCCTCGAGCAGGTTTGGAGTGGTAAAACCGGCCTGTGCGTCCATGCCGTGGACACCCAGGAACAGGACATCCAGATGAAGCTGCTTGAGCGAGGATGTCGCAATCGGCCCTACCAGCGCGTCCGACGGCGTGCGCTCGCCACCAATCAGGATCACGGTGGAGCCGAACCGGGCCGGCCCTGACGAAGACCCGTGATGGAAGAGGTCGGCAATCCGCACGGAGTTGGTGACCACGGTGATTCGGGGACCGTGGACGAGCTCCTGTGCCAGCGCCCAGGTTGTGGTTCCTGCGCTGAGCCCGATCGCCATGCCTTCGTGGACAAGCGAGGCAGCTTCGACCGCAATGGCATGCTTTTCCGCGGTCAGCTGTGTGGATTTGAGCTCAAAGCCGGGCTCGTGGGTACTGGCATCGCCGGGAAGTTTGGCCCCACCGTGGATGCGTTCCACCCGACCGGTTTCTTCCAGGGCTTCGATATCGCGCCGGACGGTCATGGGGGAGACGCCCAGCAACTGGGCGAGGTCCGATACCCGTACAACGCGCTCGCGCTGGACGGCATCGATGATGGCGGAGTGGCGTGCTGCCTGAAGCATCAAGGCCTTTCTGGAGAGCCTCATCAAACATGAGGCTGATTCTGGCTCCAGTCTAGGACGCGGCGCTGCTGCCGGGTGGCAAATGGAGTCGCGGCTTCGTCACGATCCTTTTGAACGCACGACGGCGCCGCTCACCTTGGGAGGGGAGCGGCGCCGTCGTGAATGCTATTTCCTGAGGGATTCGGCGATTTGTTGCATAATGGCGGGGTCGGCGAGGGTGGTGGCGTCACCGGTGTCGCGGCCTTCTGCAATGTCTTTGAGGAGGCGGCGGACGATTTTGCCGGAGCGCGTCTTGGGCAGTTCCGGAACGATGAGCAGTTGCTTGGGCTTGGCGATCGGGCCGATTTCCTTGCCGACGTGGTTGCGCAGTTCCAAGATGGTTTCGTCGCCGTTGTTCACGGCGTCACCGCGGAGGATGACGAACGCGACCACGGCCTGTCCGGTGGTCTCGTCAGCGGCGCCAACCACGGCCGCTTCGGCCACGGAGGGGTGGGAGACGAGGGCGGATTCGATTTCGGTGGTGGAAAGGCGGTGGCCGGAGACGTTCATGACGTCGTCCACGCGGCCCAGGAGCCAGACGTCGCCGTCTTCGTCTTTTTTGGCGCCGTCCCCGGCGAAGTACATGGATTCGAACCGGGACCAGTAGGTGTCCTTGAACCGTTCCGGATCTCCCCAGATACCGCGCAGCATGGAGGGCCAGGGTTCGCGGACCACGAGGTAGCCGCCTTCACCGTTAGCCACGGACTGGCCGTTCTCGTCCACGACGTCCACGGCGATGCCGGGCAGCGGTACCTGTGCCGAGCCTGGTTTGGTGGCGGTCACGCCGGGCAGGGGTGCGATCATCTGCGCGCCGGTTTCGGTCTGCCACCAGGTGTCCACGATCGGGGCGGGGTGTTCCTTGCGTTCGCCGTTCTTGCCGGCGTTGCCGCCGATGACTTCGCGGTACCACATCCACGCTTCGGGGTTGATGGGTTCGCCCACGGAGCCCAGGACGCGGATGGAGGACAGATCGTATTTGCCCGGGATTTCGCGTCCCCATTTCATGAAGGTGCGGATCGCGGTGGGGGCGGTGTAGAGGATGGAGATCTTGTACTTTTCCACGAGTTCCCACCAACGGCCCTGGTGCGGGGAATCCGGGGTGCCTTCATACATGAGCTGGGTGGCGCCGTTGATGAGTGGGGCGTAGGAGACGTAGGAGTGTCCGGTGACCCATCCGACGTCGGCGGTGCACCAGTACACGTCCGTTTCCGGGTGAAGGTCAAAGACCACCTTGTGCGTGTACGCGGTCTGGGTGAGGTACCCGCCGGTGGTGTGCAGGATGCCCTTGGGTTTGCCCGTGGTCCCGGAGGTGTAAAGGATGAACAGCGGATGCTCGGAATCATGCCCGACGGCGGTGTGCTCGGTTGAGGCCTTATCTACGGTGTCGGACCACCAGAGGTCGCGTCCTTCTACCCAGTTGACGTCCTCGCCGTTGCGCTTGACCACGACGACGTTCTGGACGGTGTGGCCTTCTTTGCTGAGGGCTTCATCCACGGCGGGCTTCAGGGCGCTGGGCTTGCCCCGACGGTAGGTGCCGTCCGCAGTGACCACGAGCTTTGCTTCGGCGTCTTCGATGCGGGAACGGAGCGCGTCGGCGGAGAATCCGCCGAACACCACGGAGTGCACAGCCCCGATCCGAGCGCAGGCGAGGAGCGTGATGACGGCTTCGGGGATCATCGGCAAATAGACGGCCACGCGGTCGCCCTTGGCAACGCCCAGAGCTTCGAATGCGTTCGCGGCCTTCTTGACCTCCTCGGTCAGCTGCGCGTAGGTGTATGTGCGGGTGTCACCGGGCTCGCCTTCGAAGTAGATGGCCACCCGGTCGCCCAGGCCGTTCTCCACATGGCGGTCCAGCGCGTTGTAGGCAGCGTTGACCTCACCACCAACGAACCACTTGGCGAACGGCGGGTCTGACCAATCCAGGGCTTGCGTGAAGTCTTTGTCCCAGCTCAACAACTCGCGGGCCTGCTTGGCCCAAAACGCGGGACGGTCCGCTTCGGCCTCTTTATACTCATCGGCAGTAGCCACGGCATTCGCAGCAAACTCAGGTGATGGCGGGAACTTACGGTTCTCGTGGAGCAAATTCTCGAGAGCCTCGACGTGCGGTGCCGGACCGTTCTGCGGCGTCGACGCTGCAGCGGTGGTCGTGGATCCGGTGGTGTCCTGGGACATGGTGAACCTCATCATTCATCGATCTTTGCTGCGCGGACCCCGCCGGGAGGGTGCGCACCCAAGCCGTTAGCCGGCGTCGTGCGTCCCGCGGAGGATCCGCAGAGTGTTGTCCGCCTCCAACATTATCGCCTTGGGAGGTCCTACGTGTGCGTGGTCACAAATGGGTCAGCGAGCGGTACGGATTCGGCGACGAATGGCTGTTTACGTTGTCAGGAAGCGTTTACATGACGACAGTTGGCAGTGCTTGACTGTAAGGAACCTTGGAGTTTCCTGTGGACGGAGCAGCGTAGCCGATTTCAGCTAGAAGAGTGTCAGTGGGGTGGCATAGGCTGAATAAGTCTTGGGACGCATCGTCAGGTGTGTCCGGTTTTCCGCGGAAACCTGCGGAAAATACCGGTCCGGACTGTCCAAGACGCCGCCGTACGAAGGAGAAACAGATGAACCAGCTGAGCCCAGGCCCGCACGACTCACACCCGACGGGACCGGACACCGCGGCTGGAAAGGCGAACGACGCCGGTACCGCCACAGCTGCGAAGTCCGCCTCAGGCGAACCCACCAAATACGAGGCAGTTGCCGGCCCTTTCACCATTCGTGACCTCACGGTTTTCGGTTCTGTACTCCTGATGTTCATCGCCTCGCTGCTGCCCATGTTCGGGGGCCGTTACAACCTGTGGAACCTGGACAACCTTTTCTTCCTTCTCTTGGGAATCATCCTGCCGGTGGTGGTTGTGGCGCTTTTCGTCGCCCGCCGGCTGCAGCCCGGGACCATTGTCCGCGTCGGCTCGCTGTCGATTGACCAGTTCGCTTCCGTGACCGCTGCATTTGCGGTACCGCTGTTCTTCCTGACGATCGCCGATTCCTTCAACGGCAGTGTCCTGTTGGGCCTGGTGGGTTCCTTGGGCTTGCTGGCGGCCACCGTTCTGGCCCCGCATCTGCCCTTCCTGTCGGCCGATTTCAAGGGCCGCGCTGAAACGCCGGCCCACATTGTTGCCCGTCAGGCCGCGATTCCCACCCGTAAACCTGCTGCCCCGAAGCCTCCCAAGGAACCCAAGACGCCGAAGCCAGCCAGCGGGCCTTCGACGCCGGGCTTCCAAGCAACGGGGTATCAGGCACAGAGTGCAGGTTCGGCCGGTGCCCATCCATATGCTCCGCCAGCCGGCGCGAGCCCCTACGCTCCGCCAGCCACGTCCGGCCCCGTTGCTCCGGCCCCAACTGCTGGGCCCGCCGTCGTGCATTCGACTGATTCCACGCCTCCTGCGGAATCTCAAGCTGCCGCCCCCTCCGCGCCCGCCTCGCCCGCTGCTGCGGCTCCAACCGCCGCGGCCTCGGCTGCGTCCGGGTCGCCCGCTCAGGCTTCGCCGGCAGAGCCTTCGCCAGCAGAGCCTTCACCGGCCGAGCCTGACATTGTCTTTGACAACCCGGGAGAACCGCAGTCGCCGACGCAGGCACCGGCTACTACCCAGCATGCCCAGCAGCCGGCCGCCCAACAGCCCGCCGCCGCACAGCCCGCAGCCCAGCAACCAGCCGCACAGCCCGCAGCCCAGCAGCCCGCCGATGAGCGCGGATGGGCCGCCACCATGGCCACGCCCATCGTGTCCGCCGATACCCGTTCCGTGAGCGACTCCATTGGTGCAACTGTGGATCCGTCCAGCCGGTCTGATGATTCTCCCGCTTATGAAGCCTTCTGGTTTGCCGTAGCCCAGCCCCGAACTGCCTATGACGAGCGGACAGGTGCTCCGGCCTTCACCATTGAGCCGGGCGGTTGGGTTCTGGCGCTCGAGGACCGTGGCGACGAATTCCTGGTTCAGGACACCGATGGCAAAGTTGGGGTCCTGCGGGAGCTCAGCAATATCGAACGCGGCTGAGCAGGACGCTGTGACCATCGCTGAAGCTGGTTCCCTGCTCGCCTTGAAACGTCGGGCACGCAAGATCAACAGGATCCTCGCTGACAAATACCCTTATGCTCACGCCGAGCTGGATTTCCGGAACCCGTTTGAGCTTGTGGTGGCCACGGTCCTCTCAGCCCAGACCACCGATGTACTGGTCAACCAGGTCACCAAGATCCTGTTTGCACGCTACCCGGACGCCCGTGCCTTGGCGGAAGCGGACCCTGCTGAGCTGGAATCGATCCTGCAGCCCACTGGTTTCTTCAGGGCAAAGGCCAGGAACGTCCTGGCTCTTAGCACCCGCTTGGTGGACGAGTACGACGGCGAGGTCCCAGGGCGCCTCGAGGATCTCGTGACGCTTCCGGGCGTCGGGCGGAAAACAGCCAACGTGGTCCTCGGGAACGCTTTTGGTATCCCCGGAATTACTGTTGATACGCACTTCGGGAGACTGGCACGCCGTTTCGGGTGGACGGTATCCGATGATCCCGTGAAGATCGAATTCGACGTCGCTGAGCTCTTTGAACCACGCGACTGGACCATGCTTTCGCATCGCGTGGTCTTCCACGGCCGCAGGATATGCCACGCTAAGAAACCCGCCTGTGGAGCGTGCCCGGTTGCCAGCCTCTGTCCCAGCTATGGCGACGGCGAGACGGACCCGGTCAAGGCTGCAAAGTTGTTGAAGTACGAGCTCGCGCCCGGCAACGAGGCACTGTTGGAGAAGTTGCTGGCCGAGACGCACAGGGCGGCGGAGATCCGGATGGAATCACAGAGGAGGCCCGGGTGACCGCGTTTGAGGACCTTGCCAAGTTAGTGGCCCGTTTTGAGGCGGGCGAGCAGCAGCATTCTTCGCACTGGGCGCAGTTGCCCGTCACGCCGGAAACCAATCGCGCCGCCGCCGTGCTCATGCTCTTTGGTGTGCTGGACGATGTCCCGGCCGAATCCGGACGCCCCTTTGCGCCGGCGGACCTCGATGTCCTCCTGCTTGAACGGGCTCACACCCTGGACGACCATCCCGGCCAGGTAGCATTTCCAGGCGGGAGCGTGGATCCGGAGGATGACTCCGTGGTGTCCGCCGCCTTGCGTGAGGCAGTGGAAGAGACCGGGCTGGACGTCAGTGGCGTGAAGGTGTTGGGCGTCATCCCCGAGCTCGGGCTGATCCGCAGTAATTTCCGGGTGACACCCGTACTTGCCTGGTGGGACTCGCCATCACCCGTTCGCGTCGTCGATTACGCTGAGTCCGCCCAGGTGTTCCGGGTACCGGTTCGGGATCTCCTGGATCCCGTCAACCGGGTGACCGCCACTATTTCCCGCTTCGGCCGGACTTTCAGGAGTCCGGGTTTTAGGGTCAACGGCGTGGTGGTCTGGGGCTTTACCGGGATGGTACTCAGCGGTTTGTTCGACGAACTCGGATGGACGGTCCCCTGGGACCAGGACAAACTGTACGAGATCGAGCTCTAGCAGCTCCGCCGCGTGCGCCGTTTAGGCGGCCCGTCGGTTCGCCGTCGAGCGGTCCACGATCAGCCCTGTTGCGGCGTTTTCACGCACTGCATTAATGCCGTCCACCACGCCCTTGAGATGTTTGAACGTTGGTGACTCCGCTACGACCGTTCCGTCCGCCGCTGTAAGGCGAAACCGGTACGAGCCGTCGCTGTCTTTGAGAATTTCGAACCTGCCAGCCATTTTGTGCTGTCCCCCTTGATGCTTCCTTGCAACAGTCGTGGGCCGGTGTGCCGGTCCCACTTAGAGAACGTATCCAGAAGGAGGCAGGAAAGAAAGTTACTTTGGGGTACCGGTCATGGAATTGTCATGCACCATCACACTGCGAGATGTGACTGGCTTGTTCTGAGGGTGGCAGCTAATCTGGGGCGCCGGCTACTCCGTCGTTTGGTCCGTCCAAGGCGAACGGGATGAATGATCAAGCCAGCAGCATCCCGCGAGGCTCAGGGATAGGGGAGCTGAGCAACGCTGCCCGGAGGTTGGCCTCGGTCTCGGCGAGCCGACGCTGTCCTATGCTTTGAAGGGCCTCGACGTCCAAAGGCTCTGCACCGGGCATTTCTGCAAGGCTTTTTATCCATGCCTGGCCAACCACGCTGTCGTGTTGTTCCCCGAGGAGACGCTGCAGGATCATCGATGTTTGGATGATCGCCGTGGCGCCTGCACCCAGGACATGGGCCACAGCCTCCACGGAGTACCGCAATACTTTGATGTCCTTTCGCGCGCCATGGAGCACTTCGTTGCGTTCCGCTTCATCAGCATGCGGGCTATCCGTTTCCAGGCTTCGTTGCGCAGCTTCCAAGCTTTTCTGCACCGTCTCCCAACGCGGCTGCAGGAGTTCTGCCACCTCCAGGAGGCTGGGATGGTGGTCAATTTCCTGTGCCGCCATGTGGGCAGTTGCAGGAAGGAGGGCTTGACGGGTTGCCCTGACGATTCCCTGCCATCGCCTTCCGGTCCCGACCCGGGTAGCCATTGCATTACTGCTGGCCAGGAGCTGGTTCACGGCTTCATGGAGTGCTTCCGGCGACAACCAGGCCTCTGATGCGTCCAGCCATAGCGTCAAACGCTGGGACAGAACGTATGCGTCGCGGGCTTCGCCGAGGGAGCGCGCCAGCCACCGGACATCTCGGCCCGTAGCCTCCGGGATGTCAGGGAGAACGGATTTGTAGCATGAAAGGACAGAACGAAGCCGCCGAAGCGCCAGCCGGGCGCCGTGGACGGCGTCCTGGTCGGCCGCGCCAACCAGCGGCAAGCAGCCCTCCAGCTCTGCAAGTTGGAAAGCGATGTACGAATCCACGGAATCACGCACGTCCGAACCCACGTGGCCAGTTTCCCCCGGACGCTCCCGGGGGACAAGCAGGTGCCTACTTCGCTTTGTCGTAAGAATCGACGACGGCGACACTCACCGGGAATTCGACCGGAATCCGGCCGAACATAAGCTCTTTCGCTGCGTTTGCGGACTCCTCGATCGCCTGGATGCAGGCGTCTATGGCTTCATCCCGGGCATGGACCATTACTTCGTCGTGGAGGAAGAAGACGAGTTCCCCTGAGGGTGAGCCTTCGGCATCCAAGGCGCGCAGCCGCCGTCGTAATTCCGCCAACCAGCAGGAGGCCCATTCCGCGGCCGAACCCTGGACCACGAAGTTTCGCGTGAAGCGGCCACGGGAGCGCGCCAGGTTGTCGGCTCGCCGCTGCTCCTCGGCGGTGGTGGACTGTTGGCTTCGCAGCCAGCCGTGGGACGGCGGTGGGCTGCTTCGTCCCAAACGGGTGGTGACGGTCCGGCCTGCCTCGCCTTCCCTCGCTGCTTGCTCAACAAAGCCCACCGCTCGCGGATATGTCCGGGCCAACTGCGGCATGAGTCTGCCCGATTCACCGGTGGTGGCGCCGTAAATGGCGCCGAGCAGCGCAACCTTCGCCTTGGACCGATCCCCGCCGAAGCCTTGGGCTGCTATACCGGCGTAAAGGTCTTTGTCCCGCGCGGCTTCGGCCATCTTTGTGTCCTGGGCGAGCGCTACAAGGACGCGAGGTTCCAGTTGGGAGGCATCGGCGACGATGAGCTTGTGGCCAGGGTCCGCACGGACTGCGGCACGGATATTCCGGGGAATCTGCAACGCACCTCCGCCGCGGGAGGCCCACCTGCCGGACACCACGCCTCCCACCACATACTCGGGGTGGAACCGGCCATCCTGGACCCAAGCATCCAGCCATGCCCAACCATTCGCGGTGTGCAGGCGGGAGAGCTTCTTGTACGCAAGCAGGGGCTGGATCGCAGGGTGTTTGGATTCCTGGAGCTCCCATTGCCGGGTGCTTTTGACTTCGATTCCGTTCCGATGAAGGGCCCGCATAAGGTCCTGGGGGGAGTCCGGGTTCAGGCTTGGTGATGTGAGGATCTCCCGCAGCTCGTTGCACAGCATCTCAAGTGCCCGGGGCCTGTGGCCAAGTGGCGGACGGGGCCCGAGTACGTCGGCAAGAATCTGTTCGTGCACCTCCTCCCGCCAGGGAACGCCGGCGTGTTGCATTTCCACCGCAACGATTGCACAGGCGGACTCGGCCGCGAGCAGCAATTGCAAGCGTTGCTTCCGTTGGTCGTCTGCAGGGACCTGGGCGATCGCGTGCTGTTGCGCAGCAAACTCATCCCGCAGTTCAGCCAGCCCCGGACTTTTGGATGTCGGGGTGAAGTCCTCGAAGAGTGCGCCCTGATCGGCGGGCGGGGGTGGGGGCTGCAGTGCGCGGGGCGGCGTTGAATCGTCGTCCTGCGTGAGCTTTTCAGCGTTCTTTGCGTAGTCTGTGTGCGCAGTGAAAGAGGAGTGCGCCAGGATAGCTCCGCAGAGTGCGAGGTCGTGGCAGCGCTCCAGTTTCACGCCGTTCCTCAGGAGTTCCGGGTAGCAGTCCTGCGCGCGATGCCACACCCAGCGGGGCCGCTGGCTTTCCAGTTCACGGACGACGCCGGGTAGCTCACCTCGCGCGACGACGCGAGGGTCGGTGGTGGCCTTCCCCGTCGGAGAGACTCTCTGTATGGCTGCGCCGTCCGGATGGGCGGCGAGCAGCAAATACATGGTGTCCATTCTGCCCTGTGGGAGTACATCAACTGTTCCTCCACACCCCTTGTTTGAGTTCGGTTGTCCACATGGGGCGTTTGAGAGCTTATGTTCCAGGCTTCGACGCCGGGAAAGTGACTTCATGAGCAAGCGACATCTTGGGCACAGACGGTCCAGAAACGAACTCGTGGGGCAGGCTGCGGACGATTCCTGGATGCCGGGGGAAGCTGCCGATATCCTCCTCGTCACCGGCGACGCCTACCTTCAGGAAGAGGCGCGAAGAATCGTCGCTGCCGCGGGTGGCAGCCTCGAGTTGGCCGCCGACGTAGGAGCGGCAATGCATGGCTGGGATGGCGCCGACGTTGTCCTGGTGGGCAGCGACATCCGCGAGCTGCCGCCTCGAAGGCAGGCGCCCACTGTCTTACTGGGCAGGTCTGCTGAGGGCGATGGGTTGTGGCGGCTGGCTGCTGCCCTGGGCGCAGAGCGCGTAGCTGTCCTTCCCGAGGCCGCAAACTGGTTGGCCGAGTACTTGAGTGTGTCCGGTTCGCCGGAACCGGGCGGGTTCGTTATCGGGATCGTGGGAGGTTGCGGCGGGGCTGGAGCCTCCACCACAGCAATTTGGCTTGCCCAGGCAGCGGCGGGTGACGGCATCAGCACCATGCTGATGGACGGAGATCCCCGGGGTGGGGGCCTGGAACTGGCAATTACTGTTCAAGAGCTGGCCGGCTTGCGCTGGCCGGACTTCGCCGAAACGCGGGGAAGCATTGATCCCGTCCAATTCAGGGACTCCCTGCCAGTGGCCGGTGGCTTCGCGTTCCTGTCATGGCCGGGTACACGTGAAGCGTTCACAACACCGGATACCGGTTCTGTGGCCGCTGTCATGGATGCGGCGCGACGAAGTTTCGAACTCGTTGTGGTGGACATCGGGCGCAGTGAGGAATGCCTGCGAACCTTTGCCTGGGACTGCGAGAAGATCCTGTTGATGACCACAGCCCACCTGAAACCGGCTGTCGCCGCGGCACGCATCCTCAACGAGCTGCCACCCCTGGATACGGGATTGGTGGTCCGGCGTGGTGGCCCTTCGGCCGTTGATGCGCAACTCATTGCCGAGTCGTTGGGACTGCCGCTCTTGGGGATTCTTCCGGAGATTCGAGGAGCGGCCGCAGGGACAGAACTCGGTCGGCTCCTTGAGCTGGGCCGTCGCAAGTCCGTGAATCGGTTCGCCCGGGGCGTGCTGGAATTGAACGGCACGATTGAATGAGCCGTCAGGACAGAAGCGCGCAAGGCTGGCCTCGGACGGGAACACCATTCACCGCAGGGCGCCGGAGTCAGAGCCGTCGGTTGGACGCCGTCCTTCTTGAAACCGTCCGGGAGTCTGTCCTCTCGGGAAACGGGCCAGTAACACCCTCCACTGTTGCGGCCGCCGTGCAGGCCACCGGCAAACTGTTGGGTACCGCGGGAGCACTGGAAGCCGCGGAATCCATCAATGCGGAACTGAATGGTCTGGGGCCCCTGCAGCAGCTTGCGCACGATCCCTCGGTCACAGACATTTTTGTCAATGGCCCCGAGTCCGTCTGGCTCGACCGGGGACGGGGCCTGGAACGGTCCCCCGTGCATTTCGATTCTGAACAGCAAGTCAGGGCGCTGGCCGCAAGGCTGGTCTCTGCAGGTGGTCGCCGGTTGGACGATGGCTCTCCCTGCGTAGATGTCAGGCTCAAAGGCGGCTATCGCGTGCACGCAGTTCTGGCGCCGATATCAACTGCGGGGACTCTGCTATCGATTCGAATTCGACGCGAAGAAACCTTCACAATGGCCGAATTGCGCGAAGGTGGCATGTTCGATCAGCACATCGACGTTCTTCTCCGCGCGATTGTGGAGCGGCGCCTGAGCTTCCTGATCAGCGGTGCCACCGGATCCGGGAAGACAACGCTCCTGTCCACCATGCTCGGGCTGTGCCACCCGTCCGAACGTTTGGTATTGATCGAAGATGCCGCTGAACTCAACCCGATCCACCCGCATGTCGTCACGCTTGAATCCCGCCATGGAAACCTTGAGGGAGGTGGAGCGCTGGATCTTGGCGAGTTGGTCCGTCAAGCCCTGCGTATGCGTCCGGACCGGCTCATTGTGGGGGAGTGCCGCGGTGCCGAAGTCCGCGAGTTGCTCACCGCGCTCAATACCGGTCATACAGGCGGTGGAGGAACGATCCACGCCAACACGGCGGAAGCAGTTCCGGCACGGCTGACAGCCCTCGGCGCGCTCGCAGGGTTGAACGCCGAGGCCGTGCGGTTGCAGGTCTCAAGTGCATTGGACGTTGTGATTCATGTTGAACGGACGCCTTTGGGGCGGAAAGTAGGCTCGATCGGCGTCCTGACTGACTCCTTGGATGGCCAACGAGTGGTGACCGCACTGCGATGTAGCCCCGAAGGACTGCTGCATGGACCAGCGTGGGCGGAGCTGAATTTGCGGCTTTCTCCTGGATTATCCGGGGAGGCGGGCGGACATTTGCAGGGCCTATCCGTCGGCTCGGATGTACGCACAGTGATGGGCTTGGACTCGTGATCCCCACGCTGGTTCTAGCCCTGGTGCTGGCGGCATGGCTCCAGCTCAAGCCGCCCCAAGCCGGCAGTCGGCGAATGCGGGCAAGACTCGCCAAGCCCTCATCTCTGAGTGGGACCGGTGTTCGGAGAGATCACGCAACAGCAGAAGCGGGCAAAAGGCCGTGGCGCCGGCTGTGGCGGGCAAAGGTAGAACCCTTATCCCTCGTGGTGTTGGTGCAGCAGCTCGCTGCACTCCTGCGAGGAGGGCGCGGACAATCGCAGCTTTGGGAAGAGTTATGGCTCGTCCACAGCCCCGGACCGGGGCTGGAGGCCAATCCGGGGACCACAGCCCACCAACCGGCTCCAGGAATCTCAGTGGAATCAGTCAGGGTGCTGGCCTCAGCGCGGGCAGCCTCAACCATTGGAAATTCCCCAGCAGAAGCTATTCGCAACACCTCCGCGAAGGTATATCCGGGCCGGGGAAGCACAGAACGCCGCATCTGGATGGAATTGGCTGCATGCCTGGATGTAGCCGAAACCAGCGGCTGTCCACTCGCAGAGCTCCTCACCCGGTTCGCAGCACAACTCGAAGCTGAGGAGGATTCTGAAGCAGCACGTCAAACTGCCCTCGCTGGACCCAAAGCCACCGTGAGGCTGCTGTCCTGGCTCCCGGTCCTTGGCTTAGTACTAGGGATGGCCCTCGGGGTGGACCCGTTGGGAATCCTGCTGGGTAATATCCTCGGAGTGGCCACTCTGATCATTGGCCTTCTGCTGACCGTGGCAGGGCGAGTGTGGTCCTCCCGACTCGTCGCTTCGGCGGTCGGGGCCACATGATGTTGTTTGCGCTCCTGGCGGTACTGGCTCTGGCAGCGTTTGTGGGATTCGCCAGGCCAGCAGGGCTTCGCGCCCGACTGCAGGTAAGTTGGGCCGAGGACCCTAGCTCCAAGGACCCTAACTCCAAGGATGACCCCAGCCTTCGACCAGATGCCGCCACTGCCGGGGATGGGCTCCGGGACACGGCGATGATGCTGGAACTCGTAGCTTCCATGCTGGATGCAGGCGCCGGAATCGGGCGGGCACTGGAACTGATTTCCCGTAGCGCCGCACCGAAAATCAGCCAGGATCTCCGCCCCGTCGTGGCTGCGCTGGCCATGGGGGCCGACTGGGACGCTGCTTGGCGAAACCCTACCCGCCATCAGCCCGAGGTAGCGCGCTTGAAGGATGCTCTGGCTTTCGCCGCATTGACCGGTGCTCCCTCGGCTTCCATTCTTTATGCCCAAGCGGCCAGGGAGCGCCGCGAGCAATTCCGTGCCGCCGAGAAGCGAGCTGCCGCCCTGGGAGTGAAGCTTGTGGTTCCCCTGGGCCTTTGTTCCTTGCCGGCCTTCATTTGCCTGGGAATCGTGCCCGTCCTCATCGCCATGCTTCCGGCCGGATAGGCCGCAGGGCATCAACTGAATGCGCGGCAGCCGTCTCTTCCGCCACGCGGCCGACTCTTCCTCCACAACCAGTCCCAGCGGGGGTTTATCCACTTGGATGAACCAGGGGCTTCAGGGTCGGCTGGAGTCAAGGAAGAGTCGATTTCACCCCGGCAGATCTGCCGGCTTTTCTGAAAGGAACATACTATGGAAACTCCGTCCAGCACCCTCTCCGCCCGGCGCTCTGACCGACGGAACGCATCGCGTGCGCTCGCAGCAAATACTGCCGGTCTTGCATCCGTCGGGCATGGCAGCGGCCAGGATGAGGCCCCACAACACAAGAGTGGCAACCGCGGGGGTGTGCAATTCGGGATTGAAGAGCATGGGATGGAGCAGCTGGAGATCGAGCTGTTTAACCGAGTAGAACCTCACGCCCCGGCCGCAATCCAGCAGTTGGACAACCAACGGGTTGGGACAGCGTGGACCAGCAAGTGGACCAACTACCTGCGCAGTCGTACACTCAGCGGGATCCGCCGACAGACCAGCTCGAAGCCGACCAGCCCGAAGCAGACCAATCCCACGCAGAGCACTTTCAGCCAAACCACCCTCAGCCAAACCATTCTCAGGCGGACCCCTCTCAGTCAGACGACCCTTAGGCGAATCCCGCTCATGGGCTCCGAAGGCGGCATGGCAACAGCGGAATACGCCATAGCAACGCTCGCGGCCGTGGGCCTCGCTGGTTTGCTGGTGGTTATCCTGCGGAGCGAGGAAGTTCGAGGATTCCTGCTCAACCTGGTTCGCACCGCGTTGTCCTTGCCATGAGCTCGCCGGGGCCTCTCCTAATCAAGCCGGTACCTCTCCTAATCAAGCCGCTGCCTTTCCCCATCAAAATGCCCGCAAGGCAGAAGCAACGTGGTGCCGTAACGGCTGAGTTCGCAGTCGCCCTGCCAGCGGTGATTTTGCTGCTCGCCTTCTTGTTGGCGGCCGGTGCAGCGGGGATAACTCAGCTACGTTTGGAGGAGGCGGCCAAGGCCGGTGCTCGAGGCCTTGCGCGCGGCGAGAACACTGGGGAGGTGCAGGGCATCGTCAGGCGTTTGGCGGGCGAGGGGGCCACGGCGGGGGTGGCAAGCGACGGCGATTGGATGACCGTGACAGCCTCCGCAGCGGTAGGAGGTTCGTTGGGCTCACTGATCCCTTGGACTTTGACGGCTTCGGCGTCGGCCCGGGCTGAAACACCCGGCGGTGCACCATGAAGAGTCCTCCTGTAGCGTCACACCCTGAGCAAGGATCCGGTACAGTTCTGGCGCTAACGCTGGCGTTTGCAGTCCTGGCATTGCTTGCCGGGCTGCTGCTTCTTGCCCAAGCCGGGGTCATGGCGTCGCGGGCTGCGTCGGCAGCAGACCTGGCAGCTCTCGCGGCGGCCGATGCAGCGCGTGGAATAGCCTCCGGTGAGCCCTGTGCCGTGGCGGCCGGAGTGGCAGGACAGCAAGGTGCCACAGTGACTGCCTGC
The DNA here is from genome assembly GCF_056395565.1 of Paenarthrobacter sp. 10L412. Taxonomy (NCBI): domain Bacteria; kingdom Bacillati; phylum Actinomycetota; class Actinomycetes; order Micrococcales; family Micrococcaceae; genus Paenarthrobacter; species Paenarthrobacter sp. 10L412. The sequence continues at coordinate 54,026 of NZ_JBFTJT010000017.1, forward strand.
GACGTCGTCCGGGGCGAAGTCGTGGAGGTCGCCACCGAGCTGGACCAACCGTTCCTGTTCGGCACGGCTACAGGCAGGGCGCGGGCTGGGCCGCCTCCTTAGCCAAGGGGGCTGGGCTGCGGGGTGGTTGGAACTGCCCCAGGCTAGACGGCGTCTTTCAAGAGGACATCCAGAAGTGTGATGGCGGCTGCCTTGTCCAGTGGGTTGTTCTTGTTGCCGCATTTTGGCGACTGCACACAGGACGGGCAGCCGGCTTCGCATTCGCACGCCTTGATGGCCTCCCGGGTGGCCGTAAGCCAGACCTTGGCCTTCTCAAAGCCGCGCTCGGCAAATCCGGCACCGCCGGGGTGCCCGTCGTAGACGAAGATCGTTGGTACCCCAGTGTCAGCATGCAGGGCGGTGGATACACCGCCAATGTCCCAACGGTCACTGGACGCCACCAGCGGAAGGAGGCCGATCGCCGCGTGTTCAGCCGCATGCAAAGCGCCGGGGAACTGCGCTTCCACCAGACCGGCGCCATGCAGGGACTTGTTGTCCACAACGAACCACACCGCCTTGGTAAACAGATCCCTGGCCCCGAGATCGAGTGGCTCCTCGCCCAGGATCTCGTTCGATATCAATGCCTTGCGCTGGAAGGAAACCACTTGGGTTGTGACCTTTACGTCCCCAAAGTGCGCAGTGATGTCGCCCCACTGGACCGAGCGCAAGGTTTCCAGGACTTCGATCTGAGTTACATCCCGGGCTGTGGTGTAAAAATCGGGGTTCACGCGCCTCACCATGACGCAGTGGTCGGCCTCGTTGAGTTCCTCCACCAGGTAGCTGTCCCCCTGGTGGACGTAGATCGCTCCGGTATGGGCCTGATAGTGGGTCTGCGGCGAGTCCATTGTCCCCAGAAGGGAACCTGTCCCGGCGTCGACGATGCTCACAGGTCCGCCACCGTCGGCCCGCAAATTCACCATCCCGGCTGCGCTCTCCGGATGGGTCCAGAACCATCCAGCCGGGCGTTTGCGGAGATACCCCTGCAGGACCAGCCGGTCAAGGAGGCTTTCCGCTGTGGGTCCGAAGAGTTCGAGTTCGGCCGGGCCCACTGGCAACTCCGCTGCTGCCGCGCACAAGTGAGGTCCCAGGACGTACGGGTTTCCTGGATCAAATACTGTGGCTTCGACCGACACATCGAAGATTGCTTCCGGATGGTTCACAAGGTATGTATCCAAGGGGTCGTCGCTTGCCACGAACGCCGCTATGGCGTCCTGGCCAGCCCTTCCTGCGCGTCCAATCTGCTGGAAGAGCGAGGCCCTGGTCCCGGGCCAGCCGGCAACCAAAACCGCGTCAAGGCCGGAGATATCGATGCCGAGTTCCAAGGCAGAGGTACTGGAAACCCCCAGCAGCTGTCCGGACCGCAACGCTTTTTCCAAGGCACGCCGCTCTTCGGGGAGGTACCCGGAACGATACGCGGCCACGCGGCTGGGCAAGCTGGGGTCCACCTCGTCCAAGAGCCGCTTGGTGATGGACGAAATCGATTCAGCACCGCGGCGGGACTTGATAAAGGCAATGGTCCGTACCCGGGAGGAAACAAGGTTCGCCAGGATATCGGCTGTTTCGGCCACGGCAGTCCGCCGTTGCTTCGCTCCGTTTTCGCCCTTGACGTCTGTCAAGGCAGGCTCCCAGAACGCCACGGTTGTAGAGCCATGTGGAGAACAGTCTTCGGAAACTTCCCTGACCGGAGCACCGATGAGCCGTCCGAAGGAGACGGCGGGTTCGGAAGCAGTGGCAGAAGCGGCGATGAATACGGGTTCAGGGAAGGAGCTCCCGGCGCCGTAGTAGGCGCAGATCCGGCGAAGGCGCCTCATGAGGTTGGCTACGTGCGAGCCGAAAACACCGCGGTAACTATGGGCCTCATCCACGATCACATAGCGCAGCCTGCGGAAGAACCGTGCCCACCACGTGTGGTTGGGCAGAATGCCAAAATGCAGCATGTCCGGGTTTGCCAGGATGAAATTGGCATGATCGCGGATCCAACGGCGCGACGCGACGTCGGTGTCGCCGTCGTAGGTTTCTGCACGGACGGTAGGGAGCTTCAGCGAACGGATGGCCGCCAATTGGTCCGCCGCCAGCGCCTTTGTGGGGGACAAATAGAGTGTCACGGCACCGTCGTCGTGGATCTTTCCAGGCTCGGACAGTACCCTCAGCTCCGAGCGGTGGATCGCGTCCAGTGCGGGTAATTGGTAGGCGAGCGATTTCCCTGAGGCGGTGCCCGTTGCGATCACCACATGCTGGCCTGCCTGGGCCAGGTTGGCGGCCTGGACCTGGTGTCGGTACGGTTCGTGGATGCCAAGGGAGCCGTAGGCCTGGACGATGTCCGGGTGCACCCATTCAGGCCACGGTTCGTTCACGGCCTTGCGGGCAGGGATGGTGTGGACATGGCGCAGCTGCTCCGGGTCCGGGGTCCGGCCCAGCAAAGAGATCAGCGAATTCGGTGCAGCCACCAAATCATTCTGTCACTCTGCTGCGGCGTCGACGGCGACGCCCACGGCGGCACTCGAAGGGATTGCCGTCGACGAGGGCCGCTAAACAAGCGTTCTCACGCTACGGAGAGGTCGGAACCTTGGTTGCTGCTGACGGACATCATCAGAACGTGGCACACCACGTCCCATCCAAGGTGGGAGTAGAGCTTTTGGCCGTCCAAGGATGCCAGGAGAAGCCCGTTCTGGACGTCGTGCTCGAACGCTTGGGCGGCGAGGGCCTTCATGATGAAACTACCGAGGCCCCGGCGCTGGAATTGAGGCTCAGTAACGATCTTGTCGAAAACCGCGGTGCCGTTGACCACGAATACCCGGCCGCTGGCGGCCACGTTCTCGCCCGAGTGGACCACCGCATGATGAACGCCGTTGGTTTCGGAGGTAGCGAGTTCGAGGTCATCATCAGGCAGCCATGGGTCCTCGGAATCCTGGGTCTCCATGTCCACGATCATCATCGTCTGTGAGGCGGAAGTGACATTCAGCCCATGCTGCTCGGCCAGGTACTTATAGCGTTGGACGTCGTTGGTCAGCACGGTCAGAATCCGTGTTTCGGCTTCCGCAGTCTTCGCGGCCAGGTTGGCGAACTCTTCATCGGAGGGATCGTGGGCAAAATACTCCCAGTCACCTGTCTTGTCTGCGCGCAGCGCGGCGGGGAAGCGTCCCTCTTGACGTGACTCATAGCCCCGGCAGCCGGCCCAGCCGGCCACCCAGACTTCCAAGAGGTGCGCGATGTCTTCAACCAAGGCGTCTGGACTCATGTAGAGAGACTATGTCAGCGCCCGGGGAAGCAACAGAGTCCCGTCGGCGGAAGAATCCGTGCTTATGAAATTGTGACTTCGACGCCTGGAGCGGGCCCGGTTTTCTTTGAGCCTTCAGCGGGGCTGTCAGCCAGGCGCAGCGGATTTTAGTACACCCAGTACCCTTTAATAGTGGCTTTAAACCGAATCGTACTTTTCTATGGCTTTACGCCGATCGCCGACCCCGACGCCGTGCGTCTGTGGCAGCGTGCCCTCTGCGAGAAACTGGGACTCACCGGCCGGATCCTGATCTCCAAGGACGGTATTAACGCCACAGTTGGCGGCGAGCTCAACAACATGAAGCAGTACGTGAAAACTACCCGCGAATACAAGGGCTTCCACGACATCGACTTCAAGTGGTCCGAGGGCGGCGCTGCCGATTTCCCGCGCCTCAGCGTTAAGGTCCGCGACGAAATAGTTTCCTTCGGAGCTCCCGGCGAGCTGAAGGTCGACGAAAAGGGCGTGGTGGGCGGAGGCAAGCATCTCCAGCCTGAAGAACTTCACTCCCTGGTGGACGCAAAGAAAGCGGGCGGGGAAGAGGTGGTGTTCTTCGACGGCCGCAACGCTTTCGAAGCGCAGATCGGCAAATTCAAGGACGCCATCGTTCCGGACGTCGCCACCACCCATGACTTCATCAAGGAACTCGAATCCGGCAAGTATGACGCCCTCAAGGACAAGCCCGTAGTCACTTACTGCACGGGCGGCATCCGCTGTGAAGTGCTCTCAAGCTTGATGGTTAACCGCGGTTTCAAAGAGGTGTACCAGCTCGATGGCGGGATCGTTCGCTATGGCGAAACCTTCAAGGACAAGGGCCTCTGGGAGGGCTCGCTCTACGTTTTCGACAAACGCATGCACGTAGAGTTCAGCGACGAAGCGAAGACCATCGGCGAATGCGTTCGCTGCGCCGCGCCCACCAACAAGTTCGAGAATTGCTCCAACCTGAGCTGCCGGACTCTGACTCTCTACTGTGCAGAATGTGCCTCAAGTCCTGAAACCCTTCGCTGCCCCGGAGGCTGCGAAGCCGTCTGAGGCGCAACGCAATCAGAGCCTGCTGACCCGATAGGCGAAGTTCGCGTCGGATCTTGCCCCGACAGTGATGGCCAGGATGGCGTCCTTTTCCAACTGCACCACGCTCACCCGGGCATTGGCACATCCCAAGGTCAGGTCAACCAAGTCCGTCTCGCCTACGCTGACTGCGAATGAAACGCGGCGGGTGCCGCGGCACGCCAGCGTGACGGCGTACGTTCCGCCGGGCAACTGCACGGTCTGCTCAGTTCTGGACTCACCGGAATTGAGGAAGCCGCTGCTCGAATAGAAGGACTGCCCCTGCGATTCCGGCAAAGCCGCCTTGGCCCACTCTTTCAGGGCCTCACCTGTAACGGTTTGCTCCAAGGCTGGGTCGGGAGGAAGCACGACATTGCTGCCGGTAGTGTCTGTGGGGCTGGAATCCGCCCGCCCGCCGTCGTCATAGGTGTACTCGCACGCCGTCAGCGCGCCACCCAGCACGAGCAAGAGTCCGACGGCGGCACTTGCCAGCCGTCTGGACACAACCGAGCCAGCCACCTTGCCGCCCATACGTTGACTTTACGCTGGCCTGGAAGCGCACCATAGTGCTGGCGGAAGGGGTTAACTAGCGGCGGGCACCAGCTGGTAAGCAAAAATCAGCGGGGCATCCACACTACTCGTGGAGATAGCGAGGGCGCCGGTGGCAGGGACTTTGATCTTCGCCACTTCAAGGCTGCCGTTGCAGGCGGCTCCCGCATCGGCAATTTGCTTTCCACCGGAAGAGACGGCGAAGAACACCTTTCCTCCTCCATCACAAGCCATCGTCAGTGTGTAATTCCCGGCGGGAACGCTCGGTGACTCCTTGACCAGCGGGTCCCGGTTCAGGATCTTGCCGGAATCCTCCAACGTCACGGTGCTGGCTGTGGGAAGAACTTTGTCCTTCCACGCCTGTACATCGGCATGTTCGACGCTGACCGGACCCTGGCAGGCTGTGGCCGCCAGTAGCGTCCCCGCAGCAATGACAACAAGGCCTGCGCGGCGCCTTGTGGAGGAGAGGTTGAGCATGCTTCCACGCTACCGGGTCCCACAGCAAGGTTTTGTCCACATAGCCCAAACCACGAACGCCTGCCATGAAGCAGCCCCCATAGACTTGCAATGTGACTCAAACCCCCGAAATATTTACCGATGGCAATACTGACGACGCCCCGCGCAGCGACCACCCGGGGCTCCTGGCGTCTCTGGCGTCTGACCTTCGCGCCATCTCATACACGGTCGACGGCGTGGCGGAACTTCTGGGGGAATCCGCCTATGCAGCACTGAACAGGGACCAGATCATTCCAGCGTTGTTGGTGAGCGAACGCTCGTCCAAGAGCGACGTGGAAACCACCCGAGCGCTGTCCGTCATAGTACGGCTGTGGTTGCTTGCTGTCCCACAGCCCCAGTCCGATGTTGACCTGGCGCTCCCCACCATCGGCGCCCAAGGCCTCGCCCGGCTTGGACTTATCACCCTGGAAGCCGGCGTTGCCACGGCCAAGGTGGATCTACGTCCGTATGGCTGGGAGGCCAATGCTGACGGCAGCGGGGGAGCGGAGCTTTGGGTGGCCAGCGATCTCGCTGCCCACCAACAAGCCGGGGTTCTGAGGCACGATCACGTGCTGGGGATAGGACGGGCGTCAACAACCCTTGTCCAAACCACCATTAGGGAGCACACGCACCGTGCGCTGGACCTCGGGACAGGCTGCGGCATCCAGACGTTCCACTTGCTGCATCACTGCGAACACGTGACGGCAACGGACATTTCCGGGAGGGCGCTCGCCTTCACCCGTTTCAATCTGCTCCTCAACGCTGCCGAACTGGGCCTGGATCCGAACAACCTGGAAGCCCGCGTCAGCCTGCGCCTGGGCTCGCTCCTGGAACCTGTGGCAGGGGAACGTTTCGGCCTGGTCGTCTCCAACCCGCCCTTTGTCATTACCCCGCGTAGCGCTGGCGAGTCCTTGGCTGATCAATTTACCTACCGCGACGGCGGCCTGCCCGGTGACGAGATCGTCGCCTCGTTGACACGGACGCTGGCAGACATCCTTGAACCCGGTGGCTCAGCCCAGATGCTCGGCAACTGGGAGATCCGCAAAGGGACACAATGGCATGACAGGCCTTCCTCGTGGTTCGAAGGTTCAGGCTTGGACGTTTGGTTCATTCAACGTGAGCAGCTGAACCCGGAGCAGTACGCAGAGACCTGGCTGCAGGACGCCTCGGAGAACCGGGACCGCAGCCACTACCAGGAGTCGTACGCCGCGTACCTCGACGACTTCGCATCGAGGGATGTTGAAGGAATCGGCTTTGGCATGATCTGGCTACGCCGCCCACAAACTTCAAACGAAGTACGCATCAGCCGGTTTGAGGAAATTACCTACCCCATTGAGCAACCTATCGGTCCCCATCTCGGCGCGGCCGTGGAGCGCTCCGACTGGCTTTCAGGCAGTAGTTTGCCGGAAGCACACCTTGTGGTGGCCGAGGACGTCACCGAAGAGCGCCATCAGCGTCCCGGGGCTGTGCATCCAGGCGTGATCCTCCTCCGGCAGGGGGCCGGCCTTCGTCGAACAAACCTGCTCAGCACGGAGCTGGCGGGCTTTGTTTCTGCTTGTGATGGCCAATTATCCGTACGGCAGATTGTCGGAGCCTTGGATGCGCTCCTGGGAGGCGCAGACGACTTCGATTCAGGGTCCTTCCGCGAAGGGCTTTTGGCCGAAGTACGGAATCTCGTCCTGGACGGGTTCCTCCTCCCGGAGACGCAAGAGGCGTCCGCATGAGCAGTGCACGGCCGCCGCGCCCGCTCGGTAGCAAGTCCGCAGTAAGTGACCCTGCTTACACTGATGAAGTGATTGCGAACAACGAGACATCCCAGGCGTCAGGCGATGCCCCGCGGCGCAAGAGGGCCGAGAAAACGGTTGAGATAACTGATCCCAAGGCTATCCGTGCCTTGGCGCATGCCGCCCGTCTCGAGGTCATCTCCGAGCTCTACGCAACACAGGTAAGCCACACGGCTACTGAGCTCGCGGCGCGTACCGGACTGACGCCCAGTGCCATGAGCTACCACCTCCGTGCGCTCCAGAAATGGGGGATCGTTGCCCCGGCGGAAAATGCCGGCGACGCAAGGGAACGCCGGTGGAAGGCTGCTGGCACTGACTTCAGGATTTCAGGCGGCAGCGTGGCCAGCCCGGAGATCGCGGTGGTCGATCTTGAGCTGGATGCCTTCCGGCGCAGGGCATCGGCTTTTGCGAAGGCCCGGGGAGAACGCCGGCAACGTGGCGAAGCGGCGGACGAGCCAGCGTCGGTGGTGCTGGCGAGCAACTTGCTGTACTTGACCAACCAGCAGCGCAAAGAGCTTTCTGAACGGATCCGGGAGGTCCTGCGGGAGTACGAACTGGAAGACCCTACCCAGATTCCGCAAGGTGCCGAGCGTGTTGCTACTCTGTGGTCAATGATCCCGGATGACCGCATGGCACCTGGGCACTAGGGGTCCGGCCAGCCCCTCGGATTTCCACGCCGGAACGCAGGATTCTGCAATCTATGGTGAACTAGGCCAATATGGGCACCAGCCCAATTACACATTTTTTCTGTAGGAGCACCGTGCCCAGCAAGGCAAAAACCGGCAAGAAACTCGTGATCGTGGAGTCTCCGGCCAAGAGCAAGACCATCGCCAAGTATCTTGGCGAGGGCTTCATCGTCGAGGCTTCCATCGGCCATATCCGGGATCTCCCGCAGCCATCGGACCTCCCTGCAGAACTCAAGAAGACTTCGCTGGGTAAGTTCGCCGTCGACATCGAAAACGACTTCAAGCCGTACTACGTCGTATCCCCGGATAAGAAGAAGAAGGTCGCCGAGCTCAAGGCCCAGCTGAAAGACGCTGACGCGCTCTATCTCGCAACCGATGGGGACCGCGAAGGCGAAGCCATCGCGTGGCACCTGCTTGAGGTCCTGAAACCCAAAGTTCCCGTGTATCGCATGACTTTCGGTGAAATCACCAAGGAGGCGATTCACCGTGCCATGGATAACCTGCGCGACGTCGATACCGCCCTGGTTGATGCCCAGGAGACCCGGCGTATCCTGGACCGGCTCTATGGCTATGAAATCTCCCCGGTTCTGTGGCGCAAAGTTGCCAGGGGGCTCTCCGCGGGACGTGTGCAGTCCGTGGTTACCCGCATGGTGGTTGACCGCGAACGCGAACGTATGGCTTTCCGGGCCGCTTCCTACTGGGACCTCACCGGACAGTTCGGAGCCGACTCGGGATCGTTCAAGGCAAAGCTTGCCGCGGTGGACGGTTCCAAGGTCGCCAGTGGTCGTGACTTTAACGACAATGGCCAGCTCACATCCTCCAACGTGGTGCACCTCAACGAGGAACTCGCAACGTCCTTGGCCGCAGGTCTGCAGAACGCCGATTTCCGTGTTCGCTCTGTAGATACCAAGCCGTACACCCGCCGTCCTGCCGCACCGTTCACAACCTCCACGCTGCAGCAGGAAGCCGGCCGAAAGCTCCGCTTCTCCTCGAAGAGCACCATGCAGGTCGCCCAGCGCCTGTACGAAAACGGCTACATCACTTATATGCGTACGGACTCCTCTGCCTTGAGCGATGAAGCTGTCACAGCAGCCCGCCGCCAGGCCTCGGAGCTCTACGGCCCCGAGTACGTGCCCCAAAGCCCACGCGTATACGCCAACAAAGCTGCAAATGCGCAAGAGGCCCACGAGGCCATCCGCCCCGCAGGTGACTCGTTCCGCACGCCCGCCCAGGTGGCCAAGCAGCTCAGCGGAGACGAATTCCGGTTGTACGAGCTCATCTGGAAGCGCACGGTCGCATCCCAGATGGCTGACGCCAAGGGCTCCACAGCCACCATCCGGCTGGGTGCCGTAGCAGTTGACGGACGCGACGCTGAATTCTCGGCCTCGGGTACCGTCATCACGTTCCCCGGCTTCCTCGCCGCTTATGAGGAGGGCAAGGACGAGAGCCGCGGAGATGACGACTCCGATGAAGCTCGCCGCCTACCCAACGTGGCCAAGGATGACTCCCTGACGGCCTCGGACATCGTCGCTGTCGGCCACGAAACCTCACCGCCTCCGCGCTACACGGAAGCCTCGCTGACGGCTGAGCTGGAAAAGAAGGGCATCGGGCGTCCGTCGACCTATGCCTCCACGATTTCCACCATCCAGGATCGCGGTTATGTCCGCAAACAAGGTTCTGCCCTGGTTCCCAGCTGGATCGCCTTCTCGGTGATTCGGTTGCTTGAGCAGCACTTCACGGATTATGTCGACTACGAGTTCACCGCCGACATGGAAGGCGATCTGGACAAAATCGCCAACGGCCAGGCCGTGGGCGCAGCGTGGCTGAAGCACTTCTACTATGGTGAAGACGCTGATCCCGGGCTGTTGAGCATCGTGAACAACCTCGGCGAGATTGACGCCCGCGAGATCAACTCCGTGCCCATAGCCGAGGGCATCACCCTGCGTGTGGGTAAGTTCGGCCCGTACCTGGAAAGCAGCATCCCCACCGTTGATGAGAAGACCGGTGAAGTGGTGGAGTCCGTAAGGGCCAACGTCCCGGAAGAACTCGCTCCGGATGAGTTGACAGCCGCCAAGGCAATCGAGCTCATGGAAACTGCGGCTCCCGAGGAACGCGTCCTGGGAAGCGATCCACACACCGGCCATACCGTGGTTGCCAAGAATGGCCGTTACGGCGCCTACGTCACCGAGATCATCCCCGAGATGACCGAGGAACAGCTGGCAAACCAGCCCGTTGAGTACTACAAGAACGGCAAGCCCAAGCCTCCAAAGAAGCCGGTGAAAGCCAAGCCACGCACAGGTTCGCTGTTCAAGTCCATGACCGTGGACAGCGTCACCCTGGATGAGGCCCTGCAGCTTATGAGCCTGCCCCGGGTGCTTGGCGAGGACACTGAAGGAAATGTCATCACCGTCCAGAACGGCCGGTTCGGACCTTACCTGAAGAAGGGCACGGACTCCCGTTCCATCGGATCCGAAGAAGAAATCTTCACCATCACGCTGGAACAGGCCTTGGAGATCTACTCCCAGCCCAAGCAGCGTGGTGCCCGTGCCGCCGTGCCTCCACTGGCCGAGTTTGGCCCGGACCCCGTGTCGGAGAAGAACATCGTCGTGAAGGAGGGCCGTTTCGGTCCGTACATCACTGATGGCATTACGAACATCACGGTCCCGCGCTCAACTTCCCTTGAGGAACTGACCCGGGAACGCGCCGTCGAACTTCTTGCGGAGAAGCGGGCCAAGGGCCCCGTCAAGCGAACCACTACGCGCAAGGCGCCGGCCAAGAAAGCCGCGGCCAAAAAGTAACCAGCTAAAAAGTAAGGCAGCAACAAGACAAGGTGCCGTCCGGGAAGCAAGCGAATTGCGTCCCGGACGGCATCGTGGTCGAGTAGAACCATGACTGAACAGACGGCTTCACCGGACAACGGACCCTTGAACGACCTCGAAGCGAAGCTCGCCTTGGCTGAACAGCCGGACGCCAACCCGGTAGATGTCATCCTTGCTTTCCTGAACAACGAGGTCTACCTGATCAGTTCCGAAGCAGTGGATGGACCGGATTCTGCCGTAGAGCCATTGGTCCTTTCCAACGCCGATGGACAGCCCGTTCTGGCAGTGTTCAGCCACCCGAGCCGCGTGGACGAGCGTTTCCTGGAAGCGGCCCCGCACATTCTGGGCACCATGGGCTCGGCAATCCTCGGTAACATCGGCGACGAACTGGGTATGGTCATCAACCCGGGAAGCGAATATGGCTTCGAAATCGATCCTGAGGGGATCGCCAACATCCGCCGCGACTTCAAACGGGCAGACGAAGCAGGGGAGCCAACGGAATAGCTGGCATCCTGAGCACAGGACCTCTGCCTGTCAGCGAAACGTGGACGCCAAGTTGCTTCCCCGGCTTCGAATCAGTGAATAATGGCAGAATGCGTCTTGGCGTTCTCGATATCGGTTCAAACACCGTCCACCTGCTGCTCGTGGACGCCCATCCCGGTGCCCGCCCAGTGGCTTTTGCATCCCACAAACGGCCACTCTCCCTGGTGCAGTACCTCGACGGCGATGGCAACATCAACGATGCCGGCCAGACTGAGCTCATTGAGTTCGTCCTGGAAGCGTGGGAATTCGCAGCACGCCACAAGGCCGAGGATTTGCTCGCGTTTTGTACCTCGGCAATCCGTGAGGCAACCAACGGCGCCGAGGTCCTGGCCCGGGTCAAACACGAGACCACTGTGACTCTCCAGGAGCTGACCGGCAGCGAAGAAGCGTCCATGACGTTCTTTGCCGTTCGTCGTTGGTATGGCTGGGGCGCCGGCCCGATTCTGGATCTGGACATTGGCGGGGGATCCTTCGAAATGGCCTACGGTACGGACGAACTCCCGGAGTTCGCTACGTCCGTTCCCCTGGGAGCCAGCAGGCTGACGCGGGATTGGCTCCATGAGGATCCACCCAGCGCGAAGAGCGTCAAGGAGCTGAGGCGGTACATACGCTCTACGCTCAAACCTGTTGTCCGCAATTTTCACGAGCTTGGCCGGGCCAACCTGGTGGCGGGTACCTCCAAGACGTTCCGCTCCCTTGCGCGGATCGCCGGTGCTGCCCCCAGCGCGGCCGGTCCTTATGTGAAACGGGAACTCCACGCTGCCGATCTTGGTTTGTGGGCCCAGCGCATTTCCGCCATGAAAGTTGAGGACCGGTTGTATCTCCCGGGTGTTTCAGATGCGCGCGCCCGCCAGTTGCTGGCCGGGGCTTTGGTGGCGGAGGCCGCGTTGGAGCTCTTTGAATTCCCTAAGATGGAAATCTGTCCATGGGCTTTGCGGGAAGGGCTGATCCTTCGACGCCTGGACCAGTTGGTCTTCGATGATGCCGTGGATCCCGCGCCGCACGTCGGGAAGCGCAAGAAGGACAAGTCCAAGAAAAAAGCAGTCAAGGAAGGCGACAAGAAGACGGACAACGACGAGCCCCAGCACACGTTTGAGGAGTTCCCGGTGCCGCTGAACACAGTGCCGGTGAACAACCCTGCCCCCGCACCAATTCCGGCCCCCGCGGCAGGCGGGTTGGCTTCCTGAGATGAGCACCGACGTCGAGCCCGTTGCAAATAGCCGCCACATCCCGGTGGCGCTGTCCAGTGCCTCCGTTTATCCGCTGAGCGTCCATGATGCTTTCGCGGTTGCCCAGGACCTTGGTTATGAGGGCGTTGAGGTCATGGTTACCAACAACGCCGTGAGCCAGAATCCTGACGCCCTCATCCAGCTGAGCCATCGTTACCACCAACAGATCGTCTCTATTCACGCGCCCACACTGCTGCTCACCCAGCAAGTCTGGGGAGCTGCATGGAACAAGATCGAGAAGTCCTGCCAGATGGCCAGGGAAGTCGGCTGCGACACGGTGGTGGTCCATCCGCCGTTCCGCTGGCAGTCGAACTACGCCGAGAACTTCGCTGCGGGTGTTCGGGAGATCGCTGCGATGTACCAAGTGCACATCGCGGTGGAGAACATGTACCCGTGGCGCGTCCGCGGACGGGAGGCTGTTGCCTACCTGCCGCACTGGGATCCGTTGGGTCAGGATTACGACGACGTCACCTGGGACTTCTCGCATGCGGCAACTGCCGGGGCAAACAGTTTGGAAGCAATCCAGGCACTGGGCAGCAAACTCCGCCACGTTCACCTCACGGATGGTTCGGGTTCCGGAAAAGACGAGCACCTGGTGCCGGGCACCGGGACGCAGCAGTGCGCCGACGCCCTCCAACACCTTGCCTCCAACGGCTTCAGTGGTGTTGTGGTGGCGGAGATTTCAACCCGCAAGGCCAAAGTGGCCGGTGAGCGCGAGGAAATGTTGGCGGAGACGCTTCGTTTCGCACGGCAGCACCTCAGCATCCCGCTGGTGCGCTCGCACGATAATTAGAAGCCAACGCAATTAAAAGCGAAAGCACCGGCGGCCGAATCGGGAAATGGGGGAAAACCCGCCCCGGCCACCGGTGCTGCTGGCGGACATCCCCATGCCCGCCTCATCACTCGCACCCTCAATGAGGTAACTACTAAGTTACGGACCAAGGTTGGGTGCTGCCTGCAATATTCTTGGGAGCAAGCTGTGAATCCGGACAGCGTTCGACCCCTCCATGGGCAAACTGCCATGATGGTGCAATGAGCAACCGAATCGCATTCCTTGGCTGTGGATCCATGAACGAGGCAATTCTGGCCGGTCTCCTTGCCGCCGGAACTGACCCATCTGATGTCGTCGCCACCGTCCGACGTGCCGAGCGTGCAGAGGAGCTTGCGCAGCGGTACGGCGTGATGGCGATCGCCGGCGAGGAAGAGCCGGACAATAACAAGCTTGCCACCAAGGGTTCCGGCATAGTCATCCTCGGCGTCAAGCCAGTTGGTATTACAGACCTTGCACGGGAAATCAGCCCGGCACTCGCAAAGGACACCGTTGTTGTGAGCGTGGCCGCTGCGGTTTCCATCGCGCAGCTTGAGGCCGCCCTCCCGGAGGGGCAGCCGGTGATCCGCACCATGCCGAACACACCCGCGAAGCTGGGCCGCGGCGTCGTATCCGTCTCGCCCGGAACGCACTGCACGCCCGAACAGCTGGAGAGGGTGAAGGCAGCGCTGGCCGGTGCCGGCAAGGTTGTGGAGGTGCCCGAGGAACAAGTGGACGCCTTATCCGCCATCAGCGGATCCGGCCCCGCCTACGCGTTCTATTTGGCTGAGGCCATGGCCGCTGCGGGTGTCGAGTTGGGGTTGGACGCCGAATTGTCCGTCATGCTGGCCCGCGAAACGGTGGCGGGCGCCGGTTTCATGCTGGCGGAACCAGGTGCGGACCCCACTGCCCTTCGCGTTGCCGTGACCAGTCCCAACGGCACCACCGAGCGGGCCATCGCAGCATTCGACGACGGCGGGATCCCCAGGATCATCGCCGACGGCGCCCGTGCGGCTGCCACCCGGGCAGCCGAGATCACCAAGCAGTTGGGCTAATCCCCAACCAACGACCCCCCCTAGGGCCGCGCTGCGAAGCGCTCCAGGAGATCGACGTGTCCGGACACGATCAACATGTCATGTCCGGACACCTTGGTTTCCGGCCGCGCATACGTGAAGTCCTCGCCGGGAGTCTTCACGCCGACGATCGTCACGCCGTATTTGGAGCGCACCTTGGATTCCTCCAGGGTGAAGCCCACGGTTTCCTTTGGCGGATACATCTTGACGATCGCGTAGTCGTCGTCGAACTCGATGAAGTCCAGCATGCGTCCTGAGACGAGGTGCGCGGCCCGGACGCCTGCGTCGGCTTCCGGGTAGATCACGTGGTTTGCGCCGATCCGGCTGAGGATCTTGCCGTGGGATGGCGTGATCGCCTTGACCCAGAGGTGTTGGATGCCCAGGTCCACCAGATTCACCGTGATGAGCACAGAGGACTCGATGGACGTGCCCACGCCTACCACGGCGGAGCTGAACTCCTGGGCCCCCAGCTGGCGCAACGCATCGATGTTGGTGGCGTCTGCCTCCACCACATGGGTGAGCACGGGCGCCCATTTCTGGACGAGCGTGCGGTCACGTTCAATCGCCAGGACTTCCCGGCCTTGCTTGACCAATTGCTCGGCTGTGGCCGACCCGAACCGGCCAAGGCCAATGACCAGCACTGGTGCGTTGTGGGCGGGGCGGTTCGCTGCCCCTGTGGTACTAGCCAATGATTGGCCTCTCTTCCGGGTAGTGGTACAGCTGGCTGCGCTGGCGCAGGGCCAGGCCGGCGGCGAGGGTTACGGTGCCCACACGGCCTGCGAACATGAGTGCGGTCAGGACGTAAACGCCCGACGGCGGCAGCTCGGCGCTGAGGTTGGTGCTCAGTCCCACTGTGGCAAAGGCGGAGATGGTTTCAAAGAGCACCCTGTCCAGTGTTGCGCCGCTGATGGAGAGAAGCAGGAATGCCGCGACCGATACAAGGGTGGCACCGGCAACAATCACCGAAATCGCCACCCGCATGGTGCCTTGGGGAATCGTTCGGCCATAGACCTTCACGTCGGCATCGCCACGGGCCTCGGCGACGATGGCGAGGAACATGACCGCGATAGTGGTCACCTTGATGCCGCCCGCCGTGGACGCCGAGCCGCCACCGGCAAACATGAGGGCATCCGTAAGGAGCATGGTGGTGGATTCCATATGGTTTTGGTCCACCAGGTTGAACCCGCCTGAGCGCGTCATCACTGACGCAAAGAGGGAATGGATGAGCTTGTCGCCAAGATCCATATGCGCGATGGTCCGCACGTTGTCCCATTCCATGAGCGCCCACAGGACTGTGCCGGCGAGCAGCAGGATGAAGGACACCTGGATGGTGATCTTGGTGTGGAGGTTCCACTTCTTCCAGTTCAGGCCGTTCTGCTGGAGAACCATCACCACCGGGAAGCCGAGGCTGCCAAGGAACACGCCCAACATGAGCGGAACCAGGATCCAGAGGTCGGTCTCGTAAGGGACGATTCCGTCCGAGTGCGGCGTAAACCCGGCATTGTTGAAGGACGAGATCGAGTAGAAGACCCCGTGCCATACCGACTGCCAGAAGGGCTCACCGAGGAGCATGAAGCGGGGGATCAGGGCCAAGGCAAGGGCACCCTCGATCACCACCGATGTCACGATGACGATGCGGAGCAGCGTACCCACTTCACCAAGCCTGCCGGCGTTGTTCATGGCCTCCTGGGCGATGAGCTTGCCGCGGACACCAAGCCGCTTGCTGACCATGAGCGCCAACAGTGAGGCGAGGGTCAACGTGCCGAGGCCGCCCACAAAGATGCCTACCAAAATAATGAGCTGGCCAAGGAAGGACCAGTGGGTGGCGGTGGAAACCACGGTCAGGCCGGTCACGCAGACACTGGAAACTGCCGTGAACATGGCCTGGTGGAGAGGAGTAGGTTCGCCCGAAGCCGAGGAAAATGGCAAGGACAACAAGCCGGTAAAAAGCAGGATCACCGAGGCGAAAGCGACCAGCGCCAGACGGGCGGGGGACGTGTTGGCGATGTTGTCAATGAAGTCGCGCGCACGTGTGAAAATCCACAGACCTTCACGTTCCTGCTGGCTGGGTTGCCAGTTGGCCGGGCTCGCGGTGCGCGACTGGCTTTGAGACATGGGTTCTTCCTCGGTTGAACATGCTTTCCTGAGTAGTAAACCACTATTCCTGCGGCGTAACCGGGCGGTAGAGCCCCGCGGCCTCAGGTAGCCTGTTCTGGATGAACTCCAGGCTTGGAACAACTGCTTCCAGCATTACGCGGTCCGCACTGCCAACGACGGTGGTGTGGGATCCAGCCATGACTGCTTACAACTTTGGTCCCAGCCATCCTATGGCCCCGCAGCGGCTGGAGTTAACAGCGAGGCTCGCGGAATCCCTTGGTCTGTTCAACCACAGCCATGTGGCGGTGGAGGCGCCGGAGCTGGCCACCGACGTCGAACTTTGCTCGGTCCACAGCGCCGACTATGTGGAGGCCGTGCGCCGGGTCAGCGAGGATCCCAGTATGCCGGAGGAAGACCGCGGTCTTGGGACTGAGGATGATCCTGCGTTCGCCGGTATGCACGAGGCCAGCGCCCGGCTCGCCGGTGGTTCTTTGCTGGCGGCGGAATCGATCCTGTCCGGCAAAGCCATCCGCGCAGTAAATTTCAGTGGCGGAATGCACCATGCAGCACGTGACCGTGCCAGCGGTTTCTGCGTCTATAACGACGTCGCGATTGCCATCCAACGCCTTCTGGACGGCGGCGTGCAACGCGTCGTCAGCATCGACGTCGACGCGCACCACGGTGACGGAACGCAAAGCATTTTTTGGAATGACCCCCGCGTCATGACCATTTCCCTGCATGAGTCCGGCCTTACCCTCTTTCCGGGAACCGGTTTCGCCAATGAAACCGGCGGCCCGGATGCGCACGGCACGGTTGTCAACGTCGCGTTGCCGGCGTTCACCGGAGATGCCGCGTGGCTTCGCGCCTTCCACGCGGTGGTACCGCAGTTGGTTGGAGCCTTCAACCCCGAGGTGATTGTCAGCCAGCACGGCTGTGATTCGCACCGCCTGGATCCTTTGACGCACCTCAACCTCAGCGTGGACGGGCAGCGTGAGGCGGCCAGCGCCGTCGCCAGCCTCGCCGCCAGGTACTGCGATAACCGGTGGATCGCCACAGGCGGGGGCGGCTACGACGTTACGGGTGTTGTGCCGCGTGCCTGGAGCCATCTGATCGGGATGGTGACACAACGGCCGGTGCCGTTGAGCACCCCCGTGCCAGAAGCCTGGCGCAACTATGTCAGGGAGGCTTACGGCGTGTGGGCTCCGGAGTCGATGAGCGATGACGTGGATGTCTGGTGGCGTTCCTGGGAAGTTGGCTACGACCCCGCCGACGAGGTGGACCGGACGGTCATTGCCACGCGCAAGGAGATCTTCCCTTTGTACGGGCTCGATCCCTGGTTCGACTGATTGACGGGGGCCGTCGCGGCGCGAAACAGGGATGCCATTTGGCGTATATGTCGCTAGGGTGGGAGGCATGGTGACTGACGACGTATTTGCCGTCATAGCTGAGGCAACCAGACGCGACATCCTGGTTTCACTCCGCTCTGGGGATAAAGCTGTAGGCGAACTGGTGGAAGAACTGGCTGCAAGCCAGCCCACTATCTCCAAGCATCTGAAGGTGCTCCGCGAGGCTGACCTCGTCAGCATGCGCGCCCAGGGACAGAAGCGCTACTACGCGTTGAACCCGAAACCGCTGGCCGGCGTAGCTACGTGGCTGGAAACGTTCGACGTCGGACCCTCGGCTACCCCCGCCGTCGGACCTTCCGTGGAAGCAGCCCCTCAAACGGTGGCTTCCGCTGAAGCGGCTTCGGTTGTGGAACCCACGGTGCCGGATCTCGTTGCAACTCGTGCAGACGCCGTCAGCAAGGCCGTAAAAGTCCACTCAGATGCGATGCCCGTCTCGCTGGACCCGGCATCGGACGATACCGTCCCGCAGCAGATCGGCCGGACTGTTGGCCGTGCTGCCACTAAGGCAGCGGATCTGCTGGCCAACCTCCCGAACCTTCCCAACCTCCCGAAATTCGGTCGCAAGCGCTAGAGCGCTATATCCAGAGCAATCCAACGTGATCTCCAACACGTTGTGAGGGTTCGTTAAGGTGCGTTTTCCTTGGATTTTCGGGGTTTTTCTACAGTTGTATTAACTCCAAGTGGAGGGTCACAATCCCATCGGATGGAGATCCTACCTCCGTTGGTGCAACCATGAGCGGGACTGAATCGTCTCGCCGCCGGTTGGCGCACTGAGGGATAGGAAGACGCATGGATTCGAGGCTCGAAGCTGTCAGGAACACCGTGTTGGCGCGGAATCCGGGCGAGAAGGAGTTCCACCAGGCTGTCACCGAAGTCTTCGAAAGCCTGGGTCCGGTTCACGATCGGCACCCCGAATTCCTGGAAGGCGCCGTGCTGGAGCGTCTCTGCGAACCTGAACGGCAGATCATCTTCCGCGTACCGTGGACCGACGACTCTGGCCGCGTCCACGTAAACAGGGGTTTTCGGGTGGAGTTCAACTCGGCGCTCGGCCCCTACAAAGGTGGACTCCGGTTCCACCCCTCCGTCTACCTGGGAATCATCAAGTTTCTCGGCTTTGAGCAGATCTTCAAAAATGCCCTCACAGGCATGCCGATCGGCGGTGGCAAGGGCGGTTCCGACTTCGATCCCCGCGGACGCACGGATGCCGAGATCATGCGGTTCTGCCAGTCGTTCATGACCGAGCTGTACCGGCATATCGGTGAGTACACCGATGTTCCTGCCGGTGACATAGGCGTTGGCGGGCGCGAGATCGGCTTCCTCTTCGGCCAGTACAAGCGCATCACCAACCGCTACGAATCCGGAGTGCTCACCGGCAAAGGGATTTCCTGGGGTGGTTCGTTGGTCCGGCCGGAAGCCACCGGCTATGGCACGGTGATCTTTGCCCAGGAGATGCTCAAGTCCCGTGGCACTTCCTTTGACGGCCAGCGTGTTGTGGTGTCCGGTTCCGGAAATGTAGCCATCAATGCGATTGCCAAAGCGCAGTCGCTCGGTGCAAGTGTGGTGGCCTGTTCCGACTCGGGCGGTTACATCGTGGACGAAGGAGGAATCGACGTCGGGCTTTTGCGTGACATCAAGGAAGTGGAACGCGCCCGGCTGACGGAATACGCGCTTCGACGTCCTGGATCCAGCCACGTAGCGGGCGGCTCGGTGTGGGACGTTAACGGCACGGTCGCGCTGCCTTGCGCCACCCAAAACGAGCTCGACGGCGATGCTGCCGCCAAGTTGGTCAGCAACGGCCTGATCGCGGTGGCCGAGGGAGCCAACATGCCGTCCACGCGTTCGGCAGTGTCAGTGTTTCAGGAGGCGGGCATTCTGTTCGGCCCGGGTAAAGCCGCCAACGCCGGGGGTGTTGCTACGTCCGCGCTGGAAATGCAGCAGAACGCCAGCCGTGATTCGTGGTCATTCGAGCACACGGAACAGCGGCTTACCGAGATCATGGTGGGCATCCACGACCGCTGTGCTGCAACCGCGGACGAGTATGGTTCGCCTGGTAACTATGTGCTGGGCGCCAACATCGGCGGCTTCGTCAAGGTAGCCGACGCGATGCTGGCTCAAGGCCTGATCTAGCGCCGTCCTTGCCCAACTGGGTAGCAGATAAGGCCGTTCTGAGCGCTCAAAACGGCCTTATCTGCTACTTACTTGGGCGGGCGCTAGTGCTGAAGCAACCGCACGTGGTCCGGGTTCAAGTCCGCCACCTTGCTGACGCCCAGCAGTGCCATGGTGCGGGTCATGTCCTTCTCGAGGATCTGAATGGTGCGGTCCACGCCTTCGCGTCCGCCGGCCATGAGTCCGTAGAGGTAGGCCCGGCCAATCAGGGCAAAGTCTGCGCCCAAGGCCAAGGCTGCCACGATGTCGGCGCCGCTCATGATGCCCGTGTCCAGCATGACGGCGGCCTTGCTGTTGTCAGCCTTAAGCGCCGAAGTGACCTCGGGAAGCAGGTGGAACGGGATGGGTGCGCGGTCCAGTTGGCGGCCACCATGGTTGGACAGGACGATGCCATCAGCGCCGTGGTCCACCACCTTACGGGCATCTTCAACGGTCTGGATGCCCTTGACCACGAGCTTGCCCTTCCAGGTTTCACGCAGCCAGTCGAGGTCGTCATAAGTCAGCGTGGGGTCGAACATCGAGTTGATGAGGTCCGCCACCGTGCCGGTGTAGCGGGAGAGCGACGCGAAGGTCAGCGGTTCATGGGTCAGGAAGTTGAACCACCATGCGGGTCGGTAGGACGCATCGAGGACGGTCTTGAGCGTCAGCGCCGGCGGGATGGTCATGCCGTTACGGACATCCCTCAACCGAGCCCCGGCTACAGCGGTATCGACGGTCACCATGAGGGTATCGTTGCCTGCTTTTGCTGCACGCTCAATCAACTCCAGAGAGCGGTCGCGATCGGTCCACAGGTACAGCTGGAACCAGTTGCGGCCGTTCGGAGCCGCCGTAGCAACGTCCTCGATCGAAGCAGTGCCCATGGTTGACAGCGTGTAGGGGATGCCTGCGGCTTCCGCCGCCTGGGAGCCGGCGTATTCGCCCTCGGACTGCATCATTCGGGTGAATCCGGTGGGGGCGATGCCGAACGGGAGACGTGACTCCTTCCCCAAAATGTCCGTGCGGAGGTCAATCTTGGAGACGTCGCGAAGGATCCCCGGGCGGAATTCGATGTCCTGGAACGCCTGGCGAGCCCGGCGCAGGGTGATTTCTTCCTCCGCGGCCCCGTCTGTGTAGTCGAAGGGTGCCTGCGGCGTGCGACGCTTGGCGATGTCGCGCAGTTCCCAGATAGTGCTGGCGCGCTTGAGGCGGGCGGCCTTGCTGAATTCGGGCTTCTTGAACTGCATCAATGGAGCCAGATCGGACACCTTGGGTATGCGCCGCTTCAGTGCCGGAGGTTGCACGACGGCGGGCGTCGGCTGGGGCGGGCGGCTGACGGTTTCGTCGCTGCCGGCATTGGCCGGGGCGGCTGTGAGCTTCGGATCGAGGGTGTCGGTCATGCGGTTCTCCCTTGAAATTCTGTGGTCCTACCACTGTGGTCTAACCACACTGTAAGCCATGTGGTTGGACCACATCAACTAGTATTCCCGTATGCGTACCCACGAACTAGTCCTGCAGTGGATAGAAAAGCAGCTATCCGACGGCGACCTCGCCCTCGGCGGTCGCCTCCCCGGAGAACGGGCCATGGCCGAGCAGCTGCAGGTATCCAGGACGTCTGTGCGGGAGGCCGTGCGGATCCTTGAAGCAATGGGTGTTGTGCGCGCGGGAGTTGGCTCGGGCAAGGATGCGGGAACTGTAGTGATCGCCGAGCCCGGCTCTGCACTGGGCTCCACGCTCCGCCTCCACGTGGCAACCCGCCACCTTCCCGTGGCTGACATCGTAGAGACGCGGGTGCTGCTCGAATCCTGGGCGGCCGCGCGGGCCAAGGTTGGCGCCCCGGCCCTTGATGAGGCGGCGGGGCTGCTCGAGCAAATGGACAACAGCACGGACATCGAGACGTTCCTGGCACTCGACGCCCGGTTCCATGTGGCTCTGGCGCAGGCTGCCGGGAATACCGTGGTCAGTGCCATGATGGCGTCACTGCGTGGCGCCATTGAAAACTACGCCGGGAAACTCACCGGAAACCTGCCTGACTGGAAGGCCACCTCAGACAGGCTTCGAGCGGAACACCACGCGATTCTGGCAGCCGTCAACGCGAACGACGGCGGCCGGGCGGCAGATCTTGTGGCGGCCCACATCCAGGGCTTCTACAAAGAGGCCGGAGTGGGCTCGCAGACTTCCGGTGAATAGAGCAACGCGGGGTCACTTGTGGCCCATGTTGGACTTCCGGATGGGCCACAAGTGACCCCGCGTTGCATTTCTAGGCGGGCTTCAAGGCCGGGGCCGCGGTGCTCTTGCGGATTTCCATCCGCGGCGAGAACTCATCCTGGGCTTGCGTGGTGGATTCTCCTGCTTGCTGGATCTGCTCACGCATCCTGCGCCAGGCCAGGCTCCCCAGTTCATTGATGGGAACGGCGGCGGTGGTCAGCGGGGGAGTGGTGTACTTGGCGAACGGGATGTCATCAAACCCCGTTACCGAGATGTCCTCGGGAACCCGCACTCCGTGCTCGTGCAGGCCGCTGAGCAAACCCATGGCGACGAGGTCGTTGAAGGCAAGGATGCCCGTTGCGCCACTGGCGATGATGGCCTCGGTGGATTCATGGCCGGAGTCGAAGTTGGACCCGCCGTGGAGCATTTGGAGTTCAATCTCCGGGTGCTCTTTCCGGAATTTTTCCAGGCCAACCAAGCGCTGGCGGTTGGATGCGCTGTGCTCCGGGCCGGAGAGGAAGGCCAGCCTCCGGTGACCCAGGCCCACCAGGTGCTGGGCGAGTTCCTGGATGCCTTGGCCGTAGTCCACGCTGAGGCTTGGAGTGTTGGTGGCCACCGTGGTGCGGTTGATGAGTACCAGCGGATGCAGGGTAGGTGCCAGCTCTTCCAGTTCGGCATCGCCCATGCGGGGTGCGCAGAGCACCACTCCATCGCAGCGGCGACGGGCTTCTCCGGCAAGGATTGCTTCCTCGCTGGTTACTTCGGATGAATCCGCGATCAGGACGCGATACCCGTCCTGGGCTGCTGCAATACTCAGTCCGCGAAGGATGGCCTGGAAGGTTGGGTTGGCCAGGTCCGGGACAACAATGCCGATGGTGTCGGTCTTGCCCAGTGCCAGGCTTCGTCCCACGGGGTTGGGTTGGTATTTGAGCTCGGCCGCTGCAGCCCTGACGCGGGCAGCTATCCCAGGATCCACGGCGGCGTTACCGTTCATGACGCGGGACACTGTGGCGTGCGAGACGCCTGCCTTCTCCGCGACATCGGCAATGCCAATCCGCCGATTGGTGTTCCTCCGTGCCATGTTGCCCCTTCCGGTTGGCTGTCCGCGTGCCGCCCCTGCGTTGGGGCAATGGTTGACGGAACCGCCAGAGTCTTGATACAAAGCTTATAACGCTCTGAGAAAACGCTTTCTCATGATTCTTCCCAGATCACGCCGGGCCGTCAAGCGGTTCACTCCTGCCTTTTGAAAGGGGCATTCCCATGGTCAACGTCGACACCGCCGAGACCCAGTCACCCGCGCCGGACACGTCCGCGTCCGCCGCCGGAAGCACTGCCCGTCATCGGACCCGCATTGCCCTTATCGGGACCGGGGGCCGCTCCGAAATGTACATTCGCGCGATCTATGGACAGCACGCCGAGGTGGCTGACCTCGTCGCTTTGTCGGACGTGAACCAAGGCCGGGCGGAGTTCTACCAGGAACTCATCAAGGAACTCGGCGGAACAGAGTCGGTGGCGTTCTTCGAGCCAGCAAAACTGACGGACTTCATCAAGGCCAACGGCATCGAGCGCGTCATTGTCACGACCCCGGACTACACCCACGCGGACTACATCGTCGAAGCGCTCGAGGCCGGTGCCGACGTCGTGGTTGAGAAGCCCCTGACCATTGATGTTGAGGGTTGCCGCCGCATTACCACTGCTGTGGCAGAAACCGGACGAAACGTCGTAGTCACCTTCAACTACCGTTACTCGCCGCGCAACACCGCGCTCAAGGAGATCATCCAGAACGGCGTGATCGGCAAGGTCACGTCCATCGACTTCACCTGGGTGTTGGACACCGTGCACGGCGCTGACTACTTCCGCCGCTGGCACCGTGAGAAGAAGAACTCCGGTGGCCTGCTCATCCACAAGGCCTCGCACCACTTTGACCTCGTCAACTGGTGGATCAATGACGTCCCCGAGCGCGTTTTCGCCTCCGGGGGGCTCCGCTTCTACGGCGACAAGAATGCTGCCGAGCGCGGTCTGGGTGCCCGCCCGGAACGCGGCACCGTTGATGGCCTCGCGCGTGATCCGTTCCGCCTGGACATGCGGGAGGACGAACGCCTGAAGGCACTGTACTACGACAATGAAAAGTTCGACGGCTACCTGCGCGACCAGGACGTCTTCACTGAAGGCATCACGATCGAGGACAACCTGGCCCTCGTGGTGGACTACCAAGGCGGCCCCACGCTGAGCTACTCGCTGAACGCCCACAGCCCGTGGGAAGGCTACAGGGTCAGCGTTAACGGCACTGAGGGTCGGGCCGAACTCGAGGTTGTTGAGCGCGCAGCGGTCCAATTCAGCACGGACAAGAAGACTGTGGTGGACCCCAGCGCGACGCCTATCGAGGAAGAAGACGCCGTTCGACGAAACGGGGAGCGTCTGGTGGTCCAGCGTCATTGGGAGGCGGCCTACGAAGTCCCGATCGTCAACGGGGAGGGGGGCCACGGAGGCGGCGACAACCTGCTGCTCTCGGACCTCTTCAACGGACCGGGCGTAGACCCCCTCGGCCGCCCGTCGGGGTACATCGACGGCCTCCGTTCCGTCTCAGTCGGCATCGCCGGCAACCAGTCCCTGGATACCGAACTCCCCGTCCGCATCAGCGAACTTGGCCTTGGCGTCGATCTCAGCCGCGGCCAGGCATAACGGCCCAACACCACACAAGGACAACACCATGAGCAGGATTTTCGTCACCGGCGGTTCCGGTCGGCTCGGCCGCAGCGTCGTTGCCGGCCTTGCACAGGCTGGCCACGAGGTGGTCTCGGTTGATCGCGACGCCATCCCGGCGGAGCAGTTGCCCACTGGCGCAGTGCAGCACACGGCGGACCTTTTGGCCCCGGGAGAAGCGGAGCGGCTCCTCCGGGAAACAAACCCCGACGCCGTCATCCACCTCGCTGCTATCGCAGTACCTTTCAGCGCGCCTGAGGAAGTCATCTTCAGTACCAATACCCGGCTCGCCTATGCGGTGATCAGTGCAGCCACTGACGCGGGTATTCCGAAGATTATTACGGCAAGCAGCCCCACCGCCCTGGGCTACGGCTCACCCGCCGGTTGGCTGCCGCCGTCGTTCCCCTTGGACGAGCAGACGCCGCCCAAACCCTGGAATGCCTACGCATTTTCCAAGCTGATCGCCGAACAAACAGTGCAGATGTTTGCCGCGGCGCAAGGCAACAAGATCCGGTACGCGGCATTCCGGCCCTGCTTTGTCATCTCCCCGGAAGAGTGGCAGGGCGCGCTCACTCAGCAGGGACACACTGTGCGCGAACGCCTTGCCGATCCGGCTCTTTCAGCCCCCGCGCTGTTCAACTACGTTGACGCCCGCGACGTAGCAGATTTCCTGGACGTTCTGTTGGAAAAGATGGACGCCATCCCCAACGGCCAGGTCTTCTTCGTCGGAGCCAAGGATGCCTTGGCCACTTCCCCTCTCGCTGAGCTGTTCCCGCGTTTCCTGCCCGGCAGCGCGCCTCTCACCGAACACCTGACCGGCACCAGCCCGGCGTTCTCCGTGGGGAAAGCGCGTGAGCTACTTGGCTGGGAGCCCAAGCGCAGCTGGCGTAGAGAACTTACGCCGCGCTACGAAGGCGCAGATTCAGCAGCATCAGACCAAGCACTACTCGACGACGAGAACCACGCCGGCCTGGTCCCGGCGGGAGCAACCAAGGAGACACCATGAACTTCGACGGCGTACTGTTTTTCCCCGTCACACCCTTTGCCGAAGACGGCTCGGTGGACGTAGCCCTCCTGAAGGAGCACATCACGTCGCGCCTTCCTTTCGGACCCGGAGGTGTGTTCCCCGCGTGCGGCACGGGTGAATTCCATGCCCTCTCCCTGGAGGAAATCCGGACCGTGGTGACTGCCGCCGTCGAAGCTGTTGCCGGAGCTGTCCCGGTAGTCGCAGGCGCCGGCGGCCCCCTGGGCCACGCCATTGCAGCCGCCAAGGTTGCCGAGGAGGCAGGCGCCGATGCCCTCCTGGTTCTCCCGCCGTACCTCGTTACGGGGCCAACAGACGGCGTCGTTGCGTACGTCGAGGCCATCGCCGCCGCCAGTAGCCTGCCAGTAATCGTTTATCACCGGGGCACGGCCAAGTTCACTGCCGCAGCCATGACCCGTCTCACGGCGAACCCCAAAGTCATCGGCTTCAAAGATGGGATCGGGGACGTCGGCCTGGCGCAGGAAATAGTATCCGCCATCAACGCCAGCGGCCGAACCGACTTCGCCCTATTCAACGGACTCCTCACGGCCGAGCTGACTCAGGGCGCTTACCGTGGCCTGGGGATCCCGCTGTACTCCTCGGCCGCCTTTGCCATGGCTCCGGAGATCGCGAAGGCCTACTACGACGCATACGTCTCTGGTGACGAAGACCGCCGGAACGCACTGCTTGAAGGCTTCTATGCTCCCCTTGTGAGACTTCGTGACCAGACTCCCGGCTTCGGCGTTTCGCTCATCAAGGCGGGCCTGCGCTTGGCTGGATTGCCGGTAGGCCCTGTACGGCCGCCGCTGGTGGACCCCACAGACGAACAACTGTTGGAGCTCAAATCGATCCTGGCCAAGGGCCACGAGTTGGCGCTCAGCTGATGACAGCGCGCATTACCGGCCTCACCACGCGTTTGATCACGGTTCCGTTGCTGCGCAGCTGGGGTGCCGAAGCTCCCGAGAACCATGTGATCGTCACCGAACTGACCACTGACGACGGCGGCGTGGGCCACGGTTTCTCGTGGACACCTACCATTGGTCCCCAAGCAGTTAAAGCCCTCCTGGACCACGACATTGCCCCCTTCATCCTTGGTCTGGAGCCGAATCCCGAAGTGGTGTGGGACCAGCTCTGGAAGCGTCTGCACGAGGCAGGTGGGGGAGGCCTGACAACTATCGCCATGGCCGGTGTGGACCTCGCGCTGTGGGACCTCAAGGCCCGCCAGGCCCGCACGTCAGTCACCGCTCTCCTGGGTCAACGCCAGGAATCAGTGGAGGTCTATGGCTCGGGCGTGAACCTGCACTACTCCTTGGAACAACTCGTGGAGCAGGCACAGCGCTGGGTTGCCGCTGGTCATAAGGCTGTGAAGATCAAGGTGGGAAAGCCTGAGCTACGCGAGGATGCTGAACGGGTTGCCGCAGTCCGGCAGGTCATTGGCCCGGACCGCCTGCTCATGATCGATGCCAACCAACGCTGGGACCTGGCGCACACCTTCCGTGCTTTGGATGTTTTGGGGGAGTACGGACTGGAATGGCTGGAAGAACCAATCCGTGCTGACGATCTCTGGGCATACCGGCGCCTGCGTAAACATTCTCCGGTGCCTATCGCGCTTGGCGAGAACGTCCACACCATCTACCGTTTCCGCGACTTCATCGAAGCCGAAGCCGTGGACATCATCCAACCCAATATTGTCCGTGTGGGAGGTATTACGCCGTTCCTCAGAATCGTTGAGTTGGCCCGCGCGAACAGCATCAGGGTGGCTCCGCACCTGCTTCCGGAGCTTTCCGGACAGTTGGCGCTCACCTTGGCTGAGGCCGTGAGCGTGGAAGAAGTGGAAGACGCTTCCTTCGAGCAGCTCGGTATCCTCGCCGAGCCCTCTCCCATCCGAATCCGCAACAGCAGGCTCAGTTCCGTGGGCCGCCCAGGCCTTGGCTTCGAGTTTGCCGCGAAGCCGAACACACGTGAGAGCTCCGCCCCTGAGAGTAAAGGAAACCACATTGAGTACAGCAACTCTTGACCTGACCGCGGTGACGGCCGCTGCCGCCGCAGCCTTCAAGGTGACCGCCGCAGCGTCCGACGCCGAGCGCGCAACCTGGCTGACCGCCGTCGCCGACGCCTTGGACGCCAACGTGACGGAACTGGTGGCCATAGCTGACTCCGAAACCAGCCTTGGCACGGTTCGGCTCACCGGTGAGGTGGCCCGGACCAGCGGCCAACTCCGGCTGTTCGCGAGGGTGATCACCGAGGGCTCGTACCTTGAAGCCGTCATCGATCACGCGGACCCTGCCGCCACCCCGCCCAAGCCCGACTTGCGCCGCATCCTGCGTCCGATTGGACCGGTAGCCGTGTTCTCGGCGTCGAACTTCCCGTTCGCGTTCTCGGTGGCCGGTGGCGACACCGCATCGGCGCTGGCTGTCGGTTGCCCGGTGATCGTCAAAGCACATTCCGGCCACCTCCGCCTGTCCGAGCGAACCGCCGAGATCGTGACAGAAGCCCTGGCCAATGCCGGCGCTCCGGACGGCATCTTCGCCCTCGTGAGCGGACGCGAGGCCGGTACCGCCTTGGTGCAGGATCCCGCCATCAAGGCCGTGGGCTTTACCGGTTCCATCCCCGGCGGACGCGCACTGTTCGACCTCGCAACGTCCCGCCCGGAGCCGATCCCCTTCTATGGCGAACTCGGCAGCCTGAACCCGGTGGTCATCACTGATGGTGCTCTGGCCGATCGCGCTAAAGACCTTGCTGCTGGCCTGGCTGGTTCCTTCACCCAGGGAGCGGGGCAGTTCTGCACCAAGCCCGGACTCGTTTTCATCCCCGCGGGCACCGACTTCGCCGCCCAGGTGGCAGAGGCGAGCAAGGACAAGCCGACCGCGGCCATGCTGACTGAGCGGATCGCGGAGGCCTACCCTTACGGCCTGCGCAGCGTCGCGGAGCAGCCGGGTGTCGCTGTGGTGAGTGGCACGGTGGATCAGGACAGCCTGGCCGACGGCGCAGCTCCGGTGGTGTTCTCTACGAGCGCCGCCAACGTGCTGGAACGGCCTGATGAGTTGCTGGAAGAGTGCTTCGGCCCCACCACGCTCCTCATTGAGTACGCCAATGACGAAGAGCTGTCCCAAGCACTTGCCAAGGTTCCAGGCAGCCTCACCGGCACAGTCCACGCGCAGCCAGGTGAGGACGTTTCAGCGCTAGTGGAGCAGCTGAGCGAGCTCGCAGGCCGGGTCCTGTTTGACGGTTGGCCCACTGGCGTTGCCGTGAATTGGTCACAGCAGCATGGAGGGCCATATCCGGCTACTACATCGCTGTTCACGTCAGTGGGCGCCACCGCGGTCCGCCGCTTCCAGCGTCCGGTGGCTTACCAGGACGCTCCGGACAACATCCTGCACCCGGCCCTGCGCGAGGCGAACCCGTTGGGCATCCCTCGGCGGGTGGACGGCGTACTAACGCTCAGCTAACTCACCTACAGCGCACCCAACTATGTAGCAGTCAAGCGCGTTCTGAGCCCTCAAAACGCGCTTAACTGCGACCTACTTGGGTAAGGGCAGATGAAACGGGCGGGGTCACCATCGCGGTGACTCCGCCCCTTTCGCGTTGGTTCGAGCTGGACGAAGGCGCTACGGCCGCAGGGTGATCGGACGACGGCGGCCGTCCACTTCGGTGGTTGGCCAACGGTCGTCAGTGGTCAGGACGCGCAGGCCGGAATCCGTGAGCAGCACGGTGTCTTCGATTTTCACGCCCGGTCCGGAGGGGTTCCAGGTGAACGGCTGGTCGAGCACCACCGTGTCCGTCACGTCCGCGGTGACCCGCGGATCACGGCCCGCGTACCCCGCAGGACCACCCTGGTGATGCAGTGTCCATTGCTCGGGACCAAAACCGTGACGCACGTAGGCATCCTGGATACCAGCGAAGACCTCATTGAGCTTGGCACCCGGCACGGTGGCCCGGAAAATGTCCGCTTCAACTGCTGCGATGCGGGCTTCGGCGTCGAGCTCCTGTGGAGTACCGGCGTCGAACGCTACCCAACGGGTCACGTTGGCCACCAAGCCATGACGGCGGGCGCAGACCACGGCCATGGCCCTGCGTCCGATGGGGGCATGCGTTGCCAGCGGGTGGCGGAAACCGCTCCGGGCAGCCCCGCTGCACAGCAGGACAAGCGGCTCGGCCCCCGCTGCCACAATCCGCGCGGCCAGCTCGGAGACGAGCTCAAATTCTGTAGTTTCGGGCGTCGCTGCCGTGAGGACGTCGGTCATCGCGCAGGCTGCGTCTGCGGACAATTGGGCATAGCGGGCTGTTTCTGCAGGCAGGAGTTGTTGTCGTGCTGCCCGTAGTTCCGCCACGACAGCGGCTTCCAGCAGCGGGTTTCCGTCCTCGGCCAGCGCGGCCGCAGAGGCATGCAGTTGACCGTGCCACGGAATGCTGTGCAGGTTGACGTCCTCCGGCAGCTCCTCGGCCTCGATCCGGCCGGCTTCGTTGTTGAACGTGACTAAGTGATCCCCGGAGCGGTCCACCAGGAGGGCGGCTATGGGGTCGCCGGCCAGACTGATATGAACCCGACTACCGTCCAGGTACCAGGTGAGCGCCGTGTTGCTGGTGAGCAGAAGCGAGTCGCGGCCCGAATGGTCCAGGATGTCCAAGATCCGGCGGCGTTTCACCACACGGTCGGCGACGTTGCCGGGCGCAGTGACGGCAGTCAGAGCGGGCGTTAATTGAATCGGAGCGGTCATGCTGGGTCCCCCTGGGTTGAAATGAGCTGTTCAATGTCTTGAGTGGCTAGGAAGCCATCAGCGATGAGCACCCTGACGGTGCGATGCACAGGGCGGCCAGGTTCTGCGGCCACCGGCGACTCCCACGCCAAGGACAGCCCCACACCCGGATAGCCCGAGTGCCGAACGAACCAGGGGTCCGGTGCTTGGGGGGATGCCAGGAATACGAGCGTGGCCGGATGGCCCAAGCCCGGATCGCCCGCACCATGGCCGCCGCCTGTTCCGGCGTCGAAAGTTCCTGACCAAGCCAGCCAAGGCGCGACGCTGCCATGGACGGCATCTTCGCCACGCGAATCAGGTGTCCAGATGGTCGCGTCACTGACCCTCGGCAGGCGCCAGAAGAAGCCGCCGTAACCGCCCTCCGACCGTCCGTTGGAACCTGGGCTGCCCAGCAGCACCGGGCGTCCCGTGGCGGATTCGAGGGTGAAGTCCAGCGTCAGTTGCCAGGCAGAATTCCCGACGGCGGCCCAGCGCCACTCGCGCTGTTCGCGGAGGACAGGGGTGCCGTCAGGGCCCACCCAGCTCAACAGCTCGTGCCGCTGTCCATTCTTATGCTCCCCGGACTTAAGAACTATGCGGCCGTGGTCCTTGCGCCAGACGTAAGCTCCGGCGTCGTGGGTGTAGGTCCGGCCACCCCAGAAATTGATACGGTCGACGTCCTGGATGGCGACGCCAGCTCCAAGGTGCCACACATGGTCCTCCGGGATGTGGTCACTTACGACCGTGCCGGCAAGGGTTCGGACGGGGTGGAGGTATGGACGGGGCGAGGAGGTTGGCCGGATGCGCGAGCCGTCCTGCACCGTGGCGACGGCTATGCCGTTGACCTTCAGCTCTGGCGTGGCCGCGCCAGCGGTACTCGCCGCCCACGGCGCCCCGAGTTCCGCGAAGGTTGTTTGCCCCAGGGTGGCGCGGCGGATCCACGATTCGATGTCCTGCACCACGGCATGGGCGTCCTCGCCTTCTCCCAGCCATGTCACATGGTCCGGATGAATGAGCCGGGGCGCGTCCGAGGTTCGGACCGCTTCCAGCACGGACATGTAGGCGCCGGCTGCACTCAAGGGGCTGAGCAGATCCTGTTCGGTCCGTGCTGACAGGAGGTTTTCCAACAGGTCCGTCCGCCCGAAAGTCTCATTCCGGATCCCGTCCGGAGTGGTGACTTCCACACTGTCTTCCGTGTAGGAAAGCGTGATCTGCCCGAGCGTGCCGTAGATGGTCACCGATGGCGCTGACTGCACGGGAGCGCACAACGTCAGGGCGCAGGTCAACACTGTGCCAGTCGCGGTCCGGACCCTGATGACGGAGGTGTCATCGCTTTCGGTGTCATTCGCCCGGTAAAGGTCGGTTTCGACCAATTCGACGTCGGCAAGGGTCCTGGCACCTGCGAGTCGCAGCCCAGTAGCCACCGCGTGCGCCAAGGCGTTCGTCGCGACGCCGTCCACCACATCCGTACCGTCCAGGCTTCGCTTACCGGCCCAGCGGGAGCGCTTGAAGTACCCCTTGGTCCGGAGCCATTGGCCGGTGGCGCTGATGCCGCGGACCTCGCCGATTTCACCCGAGGCCACAAGCTTTTCAATGGCGGGAAGGGCGTGCGAACCAAGGCTCTGGAAACCGACTTGAACCAGCCGCCCGGCGCTCGCCGCCGCGGCGAGGACGCTTTCGTACTGCGCCATGGAAGCCACGGGAGGCTTTTCGAGGTAAACGTCAGCGCCTGCCCCGAGCGCTGTGAGGGCCAGCGGGGCGTGGGTTTGGATGGGAGTGGAAATGATGACGACGTCGGGGGCTCTTCCCGCAGCCAGCAGCTCCTCCAAGGAACTGTAGACGCCCACCTCAGGAGGCAACTGGCCCGGGGCCGGCGGCAGTGGATCTGCAACAGCTACAAGTTCAAGCATTCCGGCAGAACCGAGCCGACGGAGGTTTTCAAGGTGTCGTTCGCCGAATCCGTGCACGCCAACGAGTGCTACCCGGGGGAGGTTGTGAAGGGCCACGCTGGTGCGGGCGGCCGTTGAGGGCAGAGTCATAGTGCCGTCCTAGCGGGATCAGTGGTGGAGAAAGCATGGGTTTCATTGGCCTGGAGGTTGGAGGAGAGAAAAGCTGCCGCCTCTTCCTGCATGGCGGTGGAAAAAACATGGGGCCCGGGCCAAAAGCTGCCTTTGTACCGCGCAGCCGGCATCCGCTGCGAAAGGTGGGCATCGGCGTCGCGCATTCCTCCTTCCGGAAACAGCTGATCGGCCAGTGCGTACTGGACCAAGACAGCGCCGGCAGTTGAACGCACCACCAGATCGGGCCAATCCCCCAGCTTTGACAGACCAGGGGAGTGGAGCAACCAGGAATGCGCATCGAGGTAGGCGGGGAGGAGGGACGCGAAGGTGGTCATCATGCACGTGACCACATAGCTGCGGATCAGGGGACTGAGGGCGGCGAGCACCATGGCCCGGCCGCCTCCGCCTGAAAATCCGGTGCATCCCAGGCGTTCCGGATCGACTCCGGGAAGGGACGCCAGGATGCCCAGCGCCGCGAGGTCGTCATGCGCGACCGTCCCGGCGATGCTGGTGCCAAGGAGCGTTGCGGCTTTCGCCACGGTTTCTTCATGATCGGCCGCCGCTGCGTTGTAAAGATCCGCCGTGGAAGGTTCGACGCCGGCCTCCCGCCACAGTGCCTGCTGGCGGTTGACCGCCGGTTCCGTCCGCCAAGGCTGGGTTTCCAAGCCGAAGCCGCGACTGCCCCACATGAAGGCGTCGTGTGCCAGGACGGCGAAACCCTGCTGGGCAAGCCACGTAGCCACGGGCCGCCCACCGTACAGCTTTTCCCGCAACTGGACCGGCACGGGACCGAAGCCCGCAGCATCGTTGGCGCTGGCGTCGTACTCTTCGTCCCTTGGAAGTAAGACCAGCCGCTCCGCGCCATGGGATTTGATCCCGCCATGGCAGTGAAGAGCCAGTATCCCGGGCAGGGGGCCTATGGAGCCGGCTGGCCGCACGAACCAAGCCGAGGTCCTTGGCCCGAATCCAAGCTGCCAGGACAGGCGGGAGGTGATGACGCCGTCGTGCTCTGTTTCGGTGTCCACCCTGTATTCAGGAACCGGCGCAGGGGCAGGGACCCCAAGCGCGTCCGCAAGCTGCTGGGCGCTTGGAGAGGCTGCCGCGAAGTGATGCTGGGCGGCGTAAGCGGGCCAATCCTCGTAGCGGCCAAGAGCGCTGGGACGAGTGGGCATTCGTGCCGTGTCAGCAGTGGTCATGGCAGTCGCCGTACTTGGGGAACAATGGTGTCCTGCCTTTTCGGTGCGGATGATGTGCGAAAGCGCACGCCGGACTTCTGTGTATGAACGGGTCGCGTGTTAACGGGTATGGGCGGCTTCGTCAGAAAACGCTTTCTCAAAAATTAGCAAAAGGCTGTACATGGGTCAAGAAAGCGTTTACTTTGGTACGGAGCCGCTGATTACCAGGACCGACATCCCGGTGGGTCAAGGGGTACCGCCAAGAGAACGGCGGCGTCCCGGAAGGCAAGCATCAACCACACTCGTACTCCGTGGATGGCCACGATGACCAAAGGAGACCACATGGCCGCATATGAACACACGGGGACGCCGAAAGGCGTTCGCGGTCAGGCAGGAGGGAAGCGATGAGCGCCATCGGCGAACTCTCCACAATGACCCGCCGCAAGGGGCCCATGACCAAGGAGGAGAAGAAAGCGAACGGCCGCGACAACAAGGCCGCTTATGTCTTCCTGCTTCCGTGGCTGATCGGCCTCGTGGTCATCACCGTGGGTCCGATGCTGATGTCGTTGTACCTGTCCTTCACGGATTACAACCTTCTGCAACCACCGCAATGGGTGGGAATCGACAACTTCGTCCGTATGTTCGGCGATGCCCGACTGCATAATTCCTTGCGCGTTACCTTCACATATGTGCTGGTGGGCGTGCCGCTCCAACTGGCCGTGGCCTTGGTGATCGCGCTGGTCCTGGATAAAGGGCTGCGTGGCCTTCCGTTCTACCGCTCCATCTTCTATTTGCCGTCGCTGCTGGGCGGATCTGTGGCTGTTGCCATTCTTTGGAAGCAGATCTTCGGCACCACCGGCCTTGTGAACCAGGTCCTCGCCATGATCGGCATCCAGGGTCCTGGCTGGATCTCGGATCCAAACACGGCGCTCGGCTCCATCATCCTGCTCCATGTCTGGACGTTCGGCAGCCCGATGATCATCTTCCTGGCTGGCCTGCGCCAGATCCCGAACATGTACTACGAGGCCGCCGAAGTTGACGGCGCCACCACCTTGCAGAAGTTCTGGCGGATCACGCTGCCGATGCTGAGCCCCATCATCTTCTTCAACCTGGTGCTGCAAATCATTGGTTCGTTCCAGTCGTTCACGCAGGCGTTTATCGTCTCCGGCGGCAATGGCGGACCGTCCGACTCCACCATGTTCTTCACGCTGTACCTGTACCAGAAGGGCTTCGGCCAGTTCGATATGGGCTACGCCTCGGCGATGGCCTGGTTCCTGCTGGTCATTATCGGTGTCTTCACTGCCATCAACTTCATCGCTTCAAAGTATTGGGTGTTCTACGATGACTAAAATCCAGACCCTCCCGGCCGCCGCTGAGGGCCAAAGCAGCAAGACCAGCAAAAGCCCGCGCCGCCGCGAATCGCCGGGAAGCCTGGCCTTCAGCCGGAAGGCCCGCATCAAGGGACTCATCAAGCACGCCATCCTGATCCTCGTTGGCGGGATCATGATCTACCCGCTGCTGTGGATGGTAGTTTCCTCGCTCCGGCCAAATGACCTCATCTTCCGCGAGCCCGGCCTTTGGCTGAACAACTTGGAAATGAGCAACTACACCGATGGCTGGTCTGCGCTGACCCACCCCTTCGGGCATTACATGATCAACTCTGCGATCGTCGTACTCGGCTCGATCCTCGGAAACCTGATCTCGTGCTCCATGGCCGCCTATGCCTTCGCCCGGCTGCAGTTCAGTGGCAAAAAGCTGTTCTTCGGAATCATGCTGCTGACCATCATGCTGCCGTTCCATGTTGTGATCGTGCCGCAGTACATCCTGTTTTCGCAGATCGGCTGGGTGAACACGTTCTGGCCGCTCATCGTGCCGAAGCTCCTGGCCACAGATGCGTTCTTTGTGTTCCTCATGGTTCAGTTCATCCGCGGCATTCCGAAGGAATTGGATGAGGCTGCCCGCATCGACGGCGCCGGCCACCCGAGGATTTTCCTCCGTGTCATTCTGCCTTTGATGGTTCCGGCCCTCGCCACCACCACGATCTTCACTTTCATCTGGACGTGGAACGACTTCTTCGGTGCACTTATCTACCTCACTGATCCGGACATGTTTACCGTCCCCGTAGCGCTTCGCGCTTTCGTTGACTCGCAGTCCGCCACCAGCTGGGGATCGCTCTTCGCGATGTCCATCGTGTCCCTGTTCCCGGTGTTCCTTGTCTTCCTGTTCGGCCAGCGGTTCCTCATCAAGGGCATCGCAACTACCGGCATCAAATAGGGCGTCGACGTACTGAATGGAAGTCCAGGGCTTCCGCCCGACAAGTAATACAAGCTTGGATCTTGTAATACAAGATTGTGACTTGTAGCATAAATCCACGCAAGAAAACGCTTTCTCATTCGCATCAAGATCAAAGAGGATCGGAGACAACAGTGCCGGTATTTCCAAAGGGTGAAGGAATCGCCCCTGAAAGTGCCTCTGCAGGTGCTTCCAAAACCCGAGCATCGGAGCCCAAGGCCAAGCGGTCCAAGCGCCGGCTTCGTGCCTCGGCCATCATCGCTGCCACAGCTGCTGCCGTTCTGGCGCTTAGCGCTTGTGGCGGCGGAGCAGAACAAAAGAGTGCCGACGGCAAAGTGGAGCTCCGCTTTTCCTGGTGGGGCGGCGACAAGCGTGCGCAGTTGACGCAGCAAGCCATTGCGGCTTTTGAGGCTGAGAACCCCAACATCAAGATCAAGGCCGAGTATGGCGACTGGAGCGGCTACTGGGACAAGCTGGCCACTCAAGTTGCTGCCAACGATGCTCCGGACATCATCCAGATGGACGAAAAGTACATCACCGAGTACTCCACTCGTGGAGCCCTCCTGGACTTGTCCAAGTACAAGATCGACACGTCCAAGCTGGACGAAGCCGCGCTGAATGCCGGCAAGGGTTCCAAGGGACTCACTGGTATTGCGGCAGGTATCAACGCTGCCACCATCTTGGCCAACCCTGCTGTCTTCAAGGCTGCGGGCGTCGCTCTTCCGGACGACAAGACCTGGACGTGGGAAGACTTCGAGCGGATCGCTGCTGAAGTCACCAGCAAGTCCCCGAAGGGAACCTATGGGGCTGCCGCATACGGCACTGATGAGGCGTCCCTGGGTGTGTGGCTGCGCCAGAACGGCAAGTCGCTGTACACGCAGGACGGCAAGCTCGGCTTCGAACCCTCGGACGTCGCAGGCTACTGGGACTTCCTGAAGGAACTCAGCGAGAAAAAGGCTGTTCCGTCGGCATCGGAAATTGTTGAGGCCGAAGCTGCGCCACTGGATCAGAGTGGCCTGGCAACCGGCAAGAACGGCATGGCGTTCTGGTGGTCCAACCAGTTGCCGGCGCTCGAGAAAGCTGCCGGCGGCGAACTGCAGATCCTTCGTTTCCCCTCCAAGACGGGCAAGGCCGCTGATACGAAGCTTTGGTACAAGGCTTCCCAGTTCTGGTCAGCATCCTCCAGGACCAAGCACCCTGAAGAGACGGCCAAGTTCATCGACTTCCTGACCAACAACGTCAAGGCCGGCGAAATTCTGCTGGCTGACCGGGGCGTTTACCCCAACTCGGACGTCCGCGACGCAATCGCTCCCAAGCTGGCGACGGCGGACACCAAGGTGGTCAACTTCATCAGTGACATCCAGCCCGAGCTCGGTGAAGCCCCGGCGGCACCGCCGAAGGGTGCGGGTGCCATCCAGGAAATCATCAAGCGCTACTCCTCGGAAGTCCTGTTCAACAGGCTCTCCACGGAGGAAGCCGGTAAGAAGGCCGTGGACGAGATGAAGTCCGCGATCGGAGCCTAGCTTCCGGCAGCAAGGCATCAAAGAACCGCAGAACCAAAAGAACTGCAGCACCAAGAGAACCGCGTCCCGGGCGAATCATTCGTGATCCGCCCGGGGCGCGGTTTTTGGGGTTAGTCTTCCGCGATAACTGCTACGGCTCCGGCGGGGACCACGCCACTGAAGCGAGCTCCGCTCAGCAGCTCGTCGCCGTCGGCCTTCACCGTCACGTCCTCGCGGCTGTGGTTGATGGCGAAGAGGAAACTTCCGCCATCTGCGGATCGCCGCCGGGTGAGTTCGACGCCGGCAGAAGCCTCGGCAGCGGCCGTCACCCCAGCCTCGTCCAGCAGACGGGCAGTCAGTGAATCGATGCCGTCGGCGTTGGGGAGTGTGGCAAGGTACCAAGCCGCCCCCGCCCCGGTGGATCTGCGCGTGAGGGCGGGGACGCCGTCGAGCGGGTAGTCCGTGAAGGTAGCCAAAACCTCGGCTGGCCCGCCCTCAGGGTCAGCCACGTGAACGTGCTCGCTCCACAAGGAACCAACTGTTCCATCGCTGAGGGTGACTGTGCTGCCAGGGAATAGTGGGTGGAATTCCTCGGTCCGGATACCCAGCAATTCGCGGAAAGCGCCCGGGTAGCCACCCAACCGAACGTGGTCCCGCTCATCCACGATGCCGCTGAAGTAGCTGATGAGGACCGTTGCGCCGCCCTCTGCTGCGGCAGCGATGGAGGCGGCCGCAGAGTCCGTCACGGCGTAGAGGGTGCAGACCAGGATGAGATCGTAGGCGGAGAGGTCGGTCGAGGGGTGGACGAAGTCCGCAGTGACACCACGCAGGTACAAAGAGCGGTGGAAAGCACGCATCGTTTCCAGGTACTTCAGGTCCTGGCTTGGGTGCGAATCCAGCTCCGCTGCCCACCATGCTTCGTAATCAAAGACGAAAGCAACCCGCGATTCCACCCGGGAGCCCTTCACGGATTCCACTTTGGACAGGGCATCGCCGAGCTCCACCACGTTGCGCCAGACCTGTGTGTCCCGTCCGCCGTGCGGAACCATGGCTGAGTGGAATTTTTCAGATCCAGCCTTGCTCTGGCGCCACTGGAAGAACATGACCGCGTCGGCGCCGCGGGCCACATGCGCCAGGGAGTTGCGAAGCATTTCCCCGGGCATCTTTGGCTGGTTGTGGGGCTGCCAGTTGACCGCCGATGTCGAGTGTTCCATCAGGATCCACGGTTCGCCGCCGGCCACGCCGCGCGTGAGGTCAGCGCTGAAGGCAAGCTCGATTTCCCGTTCAGGATCGGCAGCCACCAGATAATGGTCGTTCGCGATCACATCCATGTCCTTGGACCAATCGAAGTAGTCCAGGGTTTTGGTGGCACTGGAAACCATGAAGTTGGTGGTGGCTGGAACGTTCGGTGTGACTTCGCGGATGACCTCCAGCAGGGCGCGGTAGTAATCGATGAACGCCCACGAATTGAAGCGGGCAAAGTCCAGTTGCTGGCCAGGGTTAAGCGTGGTGGGGGCGGCTCCGGGCGGGATGATTTCCTCAAACGTGGCGTAGTGCTGGGACCAGAAGGCTGTTCCCCAAGCCTCGTTGAGTGCCTCAATGGATCCGTAGCGGCGTTCAAGCCAGGCCCGGAACAAGGCAGCGTCTTCTTCCCCGTAGAACTCGCCAACATGGCAGCCGAGCTCGTTGTCCACATGCCACAATGCCAGGGCCGGGTGGTTCTTGTAGCGTTCGGCGATGACCCGCGTCATGGTGGCTGCGTACCTGCGGTACACCGAGGACGACGGCGTGTAGTGGCGCCGCGAGCCGCGTTCCAGCCTTGTTCCTTCCGCTGTCACGGGCAGGATTTCGGGGTATTTCTTCGCCAGCCAGGCGGGCGGTGATGCGGTGGCCGTAGCCAGTGCCACCTTGATGCCGGCTTCGTGGAGGTTGTCCATGACATCGTCCAGCCAGGCGAAATCGTACTGGCCTTCTGCCGGTTCCAGTAGGCCCCAGGAGAAGATGGCGACGCTCAGGAAATTGACGCCCGCCTCCTTCATGAGCTCGATGTCTTCACGGCGGACGTCGTCCGGCCATTGCTCAGGGTTGTAGTCGCCGCCGTAGGCCAGGCCGTTGATGCTGTTCCAAACAGACGGGCCGATAGACGGGCCTTTGGATGAGCTTTCGGATGGGCCTCGGGAGAGTTCAGGGGAGGACAACGGGACTCCTTGGTCAGGTTCGGCAGTGCGGGATAACTGTGGAGCTTGGCTGCTATCAGGTTAGGCGAGGATCTTGGAAAACGCTTGCCCAGATTCGCGATTGAGGATATTGTATCGATTCAGAACGAGTGTAAGCGACGTCACTCTCCTTGCGGGGAACCGAAGAGGCTTGCACCAACTGAGCAAGGAGGCTCTCATGATCAACAGAAGGAATTTCCTCACCACGGTGGCCCTTGGCACTGCATCTGCGGCGTTCCTGTCCGCCTGCGGCCAGTCTTCGTCATCCAGCAAGACGGGCTCTGCAGAGAACCCCGTGACCATCACGTACACCTGGTGGGGCAACGACGACCGTGCCGAACGCACCCGCAAAGCGATTGCACTCTTCGAGTCCAAGAATCCGGATGTCAAAGTCAACGGCAACTTCACTGACTTCGCTGGGTACTGGCAGAAGCGCGCCACTGAAGCTGCGGGTGGTGGCTTGCCGGACGTTATGCAGTGGGACTTGTCCTACCTGCGCGACTACGGCCAGCGTAACCAGCTACTGGACCTGGGCACGGTAAAGATCAACACGGATGCCTTCGACAAGTCACTCCTGCCCTCGGGCCAGATCCGTGGAAAAACCTACGGCATCCCTACCAGCACCAATGCGTTCGCTGTCTACTACGATCCCGCCAAGCTCAAGGCCATGGGCATTGCTGAGCCTGACGGAACGTGGAACTACAAGGAGTTCAACTCTTTCCTTGCCGAGGTGGGACAGAAGGGCAACGGAACCTTGTTCGGCGGCACCGACTACACCGGCGTTTGGTGGATGTTCAACATCTGGCTGCGCCAAAACAACATTCGAGCCTTTACGGATGAAGGCAAGCTCGGGTTCTCCAAGGACGACCTCAAGAAATGGTGGAACACCACGGCCCAGCTTCGTGGAACCCCGGCGATCGTTGGCGAAGACAAGACCACCCAGCTGCTGCCGAAGTCCCCGTTCGGCTCAAACGTCACTGCCACGGAAGTCACGTGGGACAACTTCATGGCCGGTTACCTCGGCGATAGTGGCGCCAAGGAACTGAAGCTGGTACCGGTTCCTTCCGATAACTCCGACAACCTGGGACTCTTTCTCAAGCCCTCGATGCTGATGGTGGCCAGCGCCAAGACCAAGTACAAGGATGCTGCTGCCCGTTTCATCGACTTCATGGTCAACGATCCCGAGGTAGGCCAGATCTTCAAGACCTCCCGTGGTGTTCCGGCATCCAAGACCCAGCGCGACGGAACCACCTTTGAAGGCACAGACAAGCTGGTTGTGGACTACGAAAAGTCCATCGAAAAGTACCTCAAGGATGCTCCGGAGCCGCCCATCGTCGGTTTCGGCACGCTTGAATCCTCTTTCAAGCGCGTCAGCTCCGATCTCAACTACGGCAAACTCACCATCGACGGCGCTGCAGATGCGTGGTTCAAGGAAGCCGAAGACCTTATCAAGCAGAATGCCTGAGCAGACATTTGTGTCTGATCCAGGCTTTCCGACCGACGGACTGATCTCGTGACTCAAACCCCAACCCTGAGCAGGCGCTCCCAGTCGTCCGCTCCCTCGCAGCCGCGCACCTCGCGGCGACGAGGGGCGGACGCCCGCGCCGGCTACACCTTCCTGCTTCCTTGGCTGCTCGGATTCATTGCCCTGACCGTGGGTCCGATGATTTCTTCGCTGTACCTCTCCTTTACCAACTACAACCTTTTCGATCCCCCCAAGTGGATAGGCCTGGACAACTACGCCACGCTCTTCCAGGACGAACGTTTCCTGCAGTCGGTAGGCGTAACCCTGAGCTATGTAGTGTTCGGTACGCCTTTGAAGCTCGCTGCTGCCCTGGCGATCGCCATGCTGCTGAACAGCAAGCGAAAGGGACAGGGGTTCTACCGTTCCGCGTTCTACGCTCCCTCCCTGATCGGTGCCAGTGTTTCCATCGCAATTGTCTGGAAGGCGATGTTTGGCGATTCCGGTCCTGTGGATGAGAGCCTGTCCTTCTTCGGGATCAACCTCGGCGGTTGGGTGGGCAATCCATCCATGACGATGCCCATGATGATCCTCCTGACGGTGTGGCAGTTCGGCGCCCCGATGGTGATTTTCCTGGCCGGGCTCAAGCAGATTCCTGCAGACCTCTATGAAGCAGCCTCGATGGATGGCGCAGGTCCGGTCCGTAAGTTCTTCAACATCACCTGGCCCATGCTTTCCCCTGTGATCTTCTTCAACTTGCTGATGGAAACCATTCACGCGTTCCAGATCTTCGCCTCGGCCTACATCATCTCCAATGGTGAAGGCGGCCCCGCAGGCTCCACCCTCTTCTATACCCTCTACCTGTACTTGCGCGGTTTCAGCGACTTCCGGATGGGCTACGCCTCTGCGATGGCCTGGCTCCTGGTGATCGTGGTCGGCATCATCACGCTGATCTTCTTCAAGACCTCCAAGTCCTGGGTCCACTACAGCGGTGATTCAAAATGACAACCATGGCAACCCCCACCCAGTCCACGCCCGCCACGCCGGCCCCGCTGTACAACCCGAAGTCCGAGTCAGGCACGGCCAAGCGCATCAAAAGCATCATCTTCCACATCGTTGCGTTGGCGCTTGTGGGGGTAGTCCTCTACCCGGCTCTGTGGATGGTGGCCTCGTCCTTCAAACCGAACTCCGAAATCGGTGGTTCCACCACCCAGCTTTGGTCCAACAACTTCAGCTTCGACAACTTCGTCACGGCCATGGACGGCATCGGCGGGGTGTCCACGCTGACGTTCTTCACCAACTCCCTCATTCTGGCCGTCGGTGCAGTAGTCGGCACCATCCTTTCAGCGAGTGTCTCGGCGTACGCTTTTGCCCGCATCAACTTTCCCGGCCGCGGAATCTTCTTCGGCATGATGATTGCTACCTTGCTGCTCCCGTTCCATGTGGTGATCATCCCGCAGTACATCGTGTTCCAGCAGCTTGGCCTGGTAGACACCTATGTGCCGCTGTTGATCGGTAAGTTCCTGGCCGCCGACGCGTTCTTCGTGTTCCTCATGGTCCAGTTCATGCGCGGCCTCCCGGCCGAACTGGACGAAGCAGCCCGCATCGACGGCGCAGGTCACGTGCGGATCTTCGGCTCCATCATGCTCCCGCTCATGAAGCCGGCATTGATCTCGACGTCGATCTTCTCCTTCATCTGGAGCTGGAACGACTTCCTGGGCCCGCTGCTCTACCTGAACACGCCAGAAAAATACCCGCTGCCGCTGGCTTTGCGGCTCTTCGTGGACCAGACCCAGAGCTCGGACTACGGAGCCATGATCGCCATGTCAGTTCTTGCGCTCCTGCCCGTGTTGGTCTTCTTCCTGGTCTTCCAGCGCTACATCGTAGAAGGCGTTTCAACACAGGGCCTCAAGGGCTGACGGACACCGAAAACCGAGGAAGAAAATGAGCATCATGGACACCACAGGAAAGTCCTCTTCGGACAAGCAGGCCATCTCGGTCAACCGCTTTGCCCTCTTCTCCGAGACCATCCTCGCCGGAGTCGTTGTGCTCCTCCTGTCCGTCCCGTTGGTGACGGTGCCGGCCGCCTATGCTGCCGGCGTCGCGCATCTTGAGCGGCACCTCAGTGGAAGGGATGACTCCCTTCGGAGCCTTTGGGGCAACTTCCGCCGTGCGCTTCCCGGCAGTTGGAAGATCGGAATCACGACGGCGGCAGCCGCCGTCGTGATTGTCCTTAACCTGTTGCTCGCACTGCTGGGTCAGCTGCCCGGGCGTGCGGTGATTCTGCCGGCGACCTTGATCCTGGCAGCTGCAGCCGCAGTGCTCCTGCTCAGGATTGCCGGCAACTGGAGCGGCGGAGTGGTCTGGGCGGGCGACGCCGGCCGGAAGTCTGTGGATCTTCCGGGTCCACAGCAGCAGTGGCGGCTTGCCTACTCCCAAGCCAAGGCTGATTCGTTCCGTGATGGGAGCGGTTCGCTGTTGCTCCTCGCGGCCGTTTTCGTGGCAGTCGTTTTTGTGTGGATGCTGCAGGCGCTCTTCGTGATCGTTCCCGGCATGCTG
Source organism: Paenarthrobacter sp. 10L412 (assembly GCF_056395565.1). Taxonomy (NCBI): domain Bacteria; kingdom Bacillati; phylum Actinomycetota; class Actinomycetes; order Micrococcales; family Micrococcaceae; genus Paenarthrobacter; species Paenarthrobacter sp. 10L412. The sequence goes on from NZ_JBFTJT010000017.1 coordinate 97,954, forward strand.
ATTCTTGCCGCTGCTGCGGTCAAGATCAGGGCTGCCAGCCGCGCCAAAAACTGAGTGTGCATCCAACAATCTGCTGAATCGAGCTGACCACCCCCGTGTCACCGCGCCCCTTGCCGCCGCGCCGTCCCTTTGACCAGGCCTCGAACTCCACCGGCAAAGACGCCGTCTCGCCAAGGCCCCGCTCCACTGAAGCGTGGCACTACCCACTCCGCCACCACAATTACCGAATCTTCGTTACGCTTTCGCTCGTCGGCAGCGGCGGAGTGTGGATGCAACGACTCGCCCAGGACTGGCTCGTCCTGCAACTCACCGGAAGCCCGGCCGCGGTGGGGTTGGCCGTGGCACTTCAATTCCTGCCCATGTTGGTGGTTGGCCCTATCAGCGGTGTGCTGGTGGATCTCTTTCCGAAGCGCCGAATCCTCATGGTGTGCCAGTCTGTAGCTGCACTACTGGCCGCTGGACTAGCCGTTTGGAATGCCATGGGAGGCACGGACGTGTGGGTTGTCTACGGCTCCTGCATTGCTTTGGGAATTACCAGCTCTATTGATGGGCCCGCCCGGCAAGTCTTCGTCAATGAGGTAGTAGGTGATGTCGGCCTACCGGCGGCCATCGGCCTCAACAGTGCGATAGGTCAACTGGGTGCCATGCTCGGTCCCGCCCTGGCTGGCGTCGTCATTGCCCAAGCTGGCCCAGCCGCCGCGTTTGCGACGAACGCGGGGATCGGGGTGGCCGTTTTGGTGATGATCGCCATTATTCGGCCATCTGAGCTTCATCACGCACACGACCCTGACGGCCCGCCGCGGGATAGGCGTGGACAAATCCTGGCAGGCTTCAAATATGTGAGTGCCAGGCCTCAGCTTCTGCTCATCATGTTGTTGGCGGGTCTCTTGGGAGCGTTCGGCATGAACGGTCCCGTGATCCTCGCAGCATTCGCTGACCGTGTGTGGCACAGCGGTCCTGCCGGATTTGGGCTCTTCAATATGGTCAGCGCCTTGGGAGCCTTGGCTGGCGCCCTCCTGGCTCCCCGGATCAAGCACTTGGGTCGCAAGGGGATCGTGGGTAGCGCCGCACTCTTCGGGCTCACGCAGCTCCTTGCCGCGCTCATGCCTACGCAGGAATTGTTCGTAGCCATGCTCGTGGTGGTTGGCTTCATGACTCTCATGTTCCTCACCAGTGCGGCCACCAGCGTCCAGCTCGAAGCTGGCGCAAGCGTGCGTGGCAGGGTCTTGGCCCTCTACTTTCCACTTCTGCTGGGAGGGCATGCCTTGGGAGGCTTGCTCGCAGGATGGCTCACGGAAGATTTCGGCGTGCGTACCGCACTGCTGGTCACCGGTGCGCTGGGTATGGCTTCCGCGGTGGTGATTGGCTTCCTTCTTTGGTTGCTGGGCCGAAAGCGGAGTTTTGACCGAGCTCGTTAAGGTGCTGGGCTCGTTAAGGTGCTGGGCTCGTTAAGGTACTCGGCTCGTTAAGGTGCTGGGCCGGCGCTGCAGTAAGAAGCTCTCCCAAAGTGAGGTCGAAGCTGGGAACCACGTTGCGGGAGGCGGCGGTGCGACGCGCGTTGCCCGTGCGACAGGCCTGGCTGGGGCGCGCGGATGCCCTGGCAGGGGCGGGGCTTTGGATTGGTATCTGTGTCCGGTGGGGGTGCTGATTTCCAGTTGATGTCGGCCGCCCGGGATTGCTTTTGTGTTCCAGCCGGGGTTTCTTTGGTGTGGTTGCAGGCTTCGCAGAGTCCGGCCCCGTTGTTGAGGTTGGTGGTGCCGCCGTTGTGCCAGGGAATGACGTGGTCGATGTGGCGGATGGGCGCGTCGCAGTAGGGGGTGCGGCAGGTGTCGTCGCGGGTTTCGATGAAGCGGCGCATCCCGGGTGGGAAGAGGCGTGCTTTGGAGTCCATGGCCAGCAGTTCTCCGCTGGCTGGAGCGGTGTAGAGCCGGCGGAGCAAGACTTTGAAGTCCCTACCTTCCTTGGGCTCCGGGCTCGCTGTGGATTCCGGGCCCACCTCGGCTTGCCCCTCACCCTTCTTGGCTTGCCCGTCGACGCCGGCTTTCGCTTCTTGCCCAGCCTGCCCTCCGGCGAGGAGCGTCCTGGCCCACGCGGCGGGGACGATTCCGTAGCCTTGGAGGCGTGCGGGTTCGCTGTCGCCTTGGAAGAGGGTGCGGTCGGTCATGAGGAGCTGCACATTGACGCCGCTGATACCGCCGGGAGTGCCGGTGAGGCGTTCGACGAGGGTGTCGGCCATGACCTGTCCGCGGTTCCGGGTGTCCCCGCCGGAGCGGGCCGAGTCGGCGTGGCGGGTGAGCGCGGCGTAGGCGGCTACGCCCTGGGCGACGGGGAGCAGCGCGGTGAGGATGGTCATGGCGTCCGGAGCGGGCCGGAGGCTGACGTGCCGTTCGGACGCGGCGTGGGCGGCGCGTTGGGTGACGGAGCGTGGGTCGCGCCGGTAGGCTGCGGCTCGGGCGGCGGCGATGATGGTTTTGTCTCCGGCGCCGTCGAAGGTCCCGGCGTCGGGGGCGAGTTCCTCATCAACCGCGGCCCTGTCTTCGACGGACAGGCACGCGGTTTCCTTCACCAGCAGGGTGGCACGCCATTCGTTCAGGTGCCCGCTTTCCAGGGCGGCCATGGTGCGGGGCATTTCCGAGACCAGGGCTTTGGCGAGTCCGAGGAGCCGGGAGCCTTTGTTGGGTGATTCACGCCGGGCCAGGGCGATCTGCGCACCCACACCCTGGCCCTGCTCGGCAGAGGGGACACCAGTTGCGGCTTGTTCGCGGCGCTGGGCACGGTCGAACGCCACCGACGCTCGCGCCTGCAAAGCGGCGATCGCTGATTTCACGTCTTCCAGGCCACGAATCTGATCGATCAACTCGCCGCTGCCTGCGCCGACGCGGAAAGAGCCCAGCCCGGCAAGCAACACCCCAAGAGCAGAGCCTTCGGACCCAGAGCCGCTGGAAATGGAAGTCCCAGCCAAGGGCACACCGGAAACGACCGTGGGTGCTGGCCTTGCCCGAATCGGATCCATACCCACACTCTGCCCTAGGGCTACGACAATATAAGGCCCCACGACCAACGCCCCGAAAAATAAGTGGCTGCGCGCGTTTGCCAAGCAACACCACGAGCCCACTCAACGTCCGGCAACCAACTCCCCAATGGCCTCCACGCTAAGGGTTCCGTCACTGATCCAGACCGTGTTTGTGCGCGTGAGGGACTTGCCTGCAGTTAGCTCAACGGCAGTGTCCCAAGCCAAGGCAGCACCCACGGCAGGGTACTCACTGCAGCGAACAAACCACGGGTCCGCCGATTCGGGAGGTGCGGCAAACACCAAAGTGGCCGGGCCGCCGTCGAACTCTCCACTCCACGCAAGCCACGGCGCAACCGAACCATGCACAGCAGCCTCGCCTTCCGCAGCGGCGGAGAAGACGCGTGGGGAATCGTTGCTGGGGAGGCGCCAGAAGAAGCCGCCGTAGCCACTGCCTGCGGCGCCGTGGGAACCGGGACTGCCCAGTGAGACGTCCACGACGGCGGTTAGTTCCGTTTGGATATCGAGTCGCCAGGTGCCGGGGTCCAGAAGCGTTCGCCGGTAGCTCCGTTGCTCTTCGAGGAGGAGTCCGCCGTCGGCCGCGAGCCAGTGGAGGTCAAGTGTGGTTTCGTCCTCTTCGCGGCGCAGGCCGTGGACCTCGATCCGGCCGTGGTTTCTGAGATCTTCATATCTGCCAGCCGCACGCCGATAGCTGCGGCCACCCCAGAAGTTGCTGCCGTTGACATCCTGGAGGGCGAACCCGGCACCGAGATGCCACACGTGGTCCACAGGCATATGTTCCGTCACTACAATCCCTGACGGCGTGGCAACGGGGTGGAGATATGGCCGCGGGGAAAGCTCCGACTCCAAGGCGTCGCCAGCGCGGAAGACTGCAGTGGGAGAGTCAGCATAAGCGGCGAAAAGGGGCTCAGCGGCGGCAGTGCTCTTCCGAGCCCAAGGAAGCCCGAGCTCGGAGAAGGTGGCATGAGCGCGGGTTGCCCGCTCCAAGACTTCTTCTACCCCATGAATCACGGCATGCGCTTGTTCGCCTTCGCCTACCCATTCCACGTATTGCTGCGGAATGAGGGCCGGCGCGTCAGCAGTGCGGATGGCTTCAAGGACGCGCATGAACGCGCCGCTGTCATCCAGTGGACTCAGCAGCGCAGTGCCGTGGGACAAATGGTGGAGCAGGTTTTCAGTGAGATCGTCTCGTCCAAACGTGCGCGTTGTTTCGCCCGCTTCGGTGCGGACCGTCACGTGGTCTTCGGTGTAGTGGAACACGGCCGTTCCCTCGGTCCCGTGCAGCGTGACGTAGGGTTCCACTGACTCGGTGGCGCACAGAGTCAGTGCGCAAGTGATGGGCAGCCCGTCCACTGTCCGCATCCGAATCACGGAGGTATCGTCTGCCTCGATGTCGTTGGCCCGGTAGAGATCCGTATCCACGGCTGCCAGGTCTTGTGCTGTCCGCGCTCCGGCTATCCGGAGGGCCGTGGCGATTGAATGGGCCAAGGGATTGGTGGCGACGCCGTCCACTACGTCAACTCCGCCGAGGCTGCGCCTTCCAGCCCACCGCGAGCGTTTGTAATATGCGCGGTCCCGGACCCAGCGCCCTGTGGCCGTAATGCCTTTGAGCGTTCCAATGCCGGGGAGTTCTGCCGAAGCTTCCCCGCTGGCCAGTTTTTCCAGCGCGGTGAGTGCATGGGAACCCAAACTTTGGAACCCGATCTGCACGCTCCGGCCAGCTGTTGCGGCTGCCTCCTGGAGCTGGATGAAGTCCCTCATGGAAGCGACCGGAGGCTTTTCAAGATAGAGATCTGCGGAGGAAGTCAGCACGGAAAGAGCCAATGGGGCGTGTGTCTGGATCGGAGTTGCCACGATGATCACGTCCGGCCGATGGCCCCCGGCAAGCAGCTCATCCAGATCAGAGTGGACGGCCGTGGAAGGCGGCAACGTGCCTCGGGCCGGGGGATTCGGGTCTGCGACTGCAACGAGATCCACCACGCCCTCCGACCTGAGCCTTTCCAGGTTCTGAAGGTGATGGGCGCCGAAGCCATGAACGCCTACCAGGGCGATCCTTGCAGGTGCAGTCCTGAGGGTGCTGGGACTTTTGGCGGACCCGGCGGAAGTGGTTTCCATGATTCTCCTCTGCTGGCTGGCAACTGCTGGCAAGTACCCGAACGGCGTCGTCGATAAGGCCTTCCTCAAGAGGCCCCAGCGCCTCAGGGTATATCTCGCAAGCCACAACCGGCAAGCGCTTTCCAACAGCTGATTCTGCAAGTGTAGCGCGATCCCTCCGCGAATGTAACGATTCAAATTAAACCTTGACTGGAAGCATGCGGCCAGTCTAGATTGCGGTGAAACCGTTTACTTGTGACGTGGCGCACTAGGCCAAGTCCGCGCCGGCTCGCATTGGTGACCGAGGGGAGATTCCAAGGTAATCGTCGGCGCCAGATAAATGGGCGAGTTCTGCAACGATGGAGAAAGGGAGTTCCATGACTTCTGGGGGATTTGGCTTTCGGGCCTACACGTTCTTCGACACACTCCTATGGATCGCCTGCCTGAACATGCTGTGGATCGTCTTCACGCTGCTGGGTGGCGTGGTGCTGGGGGCCGGGCCCAGTACCGCTGCGGCCCACATCCTGGTCCGTGAAAAGGTACAGGGAAATGCCGTGCCTTTGATGCGTCGCTACGCCAAGGAGTACTTCAAGAACTTTGGGAAGGGCAATGCCCTCGGCGTTCCGGTCTTGGTGGTTGCGGCGGCCCTTGCCCTGAACTGGGGCTACTTTTCTGCCGGCTGGGATCTGGGTTCGCAAGTGGCATCGGCCGCGATCCTCCTGGCTGTCCTCTTTGCCGCCGGAGCCTTGTGCTACCTCTTTCCGATATTTGCCCGGTATGAGCTGACACTTCCGCAGTACTTTCTGATGTCTTCCCGGTTCGCTATGCGCCACCTCGCGGGGACCGTCATACTCCTGTTCGTGACCGCGGCCGCAGTTTTCGCTTGCCGTTCCCTTCCGGGACTGGTGCCCTTCTTTGGTGTTGGCGCTTGGCTCTATGCCACGGGCTGGCTGTGTGACCGATTCTTCGCCGCGAATGATGACGCCATGGCTGCGAAGGAAGCCGGCGCTGCACTTGCAGTTGCAGCTGCAAGTCGCGCAGTGACTCCCTCGACCACCCCTTCCACCGCCAAGGAGACCAGCCTTGCCTGAAACCAGCCGCCAAGGCCCGCCCGCGGGCGCGCGCCGCGTCCTCCATCGATCCCTTGACATCCAAGGGCATGCCGAACTTGTCCAAGGGCGCCCCGAACCGGGCGCAGATTCTCTCGGTGCGAGCACTAATGAAACGTATCAAGACGAGAACGGCCAGCACCTGTGGAGCCTGAAACGCTTCCCTGGTGTGTCCCCGGAATCGTCGATCGACAACAACCCCGAAGAAGTGGAGTAGGAAAATGTTCCGTAGAAAACCAACGCTGGCGGCCGCCGTCGTCGTCTCTGCCGCCTTGGCCCTGACCGCCTGCGGTGGCGAAGCGCCGGCGTCGGACCTCTCATCCGTCAAAATCATGGCGCCCTTCCTGGAGGCTCAGCCACCAACGCCGGACGGCGCTGTGCAGAAGAAGCTTGAAGAGCTCACAGGCAAGGACATCAACATCTCGTGGGCGCCCAACGCCTCCTATGAGGACAAGATGAACATCACCCTGGCCTCCTCCGACATCCCGCACGTCCTGGTGGTCCAGGGCAAGTCGCCGGGCTTCGTGAAGAACGCCGAAGCCGGGGCGTTCTGGGACCTCACCGATAAACTCAAGGACTACCCGAACCTCAAGACCACGTTCCCCGAAGTTCAGCAAAACGCCAGCGTCAACGGCAAGGTTTACGGGGTTTTCCGGGCTCGTAATCCGATCCGCGCCGCCGTGATGTTCCGCCAGGATTGGCTGGACAAGTTGGGCCTGAAGGCGCCGCAGACCACAGAAGACCTGTACAAGGTGGCCAAGGCATTCACCGAGCAGGATCCGGATGGCAACGGCCAGAACGATACCTACGGCATCACCATTCCCAAATGGGGCGCCCTGGGCACCAACAGCCCCTACGACATGATCGAGACCTGGTTCGGCGCCGGAAACCGCTGGACCGAGCGGGACGGCAAGCTGGTGCCGAGCTTCGAAACCGAGGAATTCCTGGAGGCCGATCGCTTCATCAAAAAGATGGTGGACGAGAAGCTCATCAACCCCGACTTCGCCACCTTCGATCCCACCAAATGGAATGAGCCCTTCTTCAACGGCAAGGGCGGCATAATTGTCGACGTCGACTCCCGGGTCAGCGTGCTGATCAACCTTTTCAAGCAGGCCAACCCGAGCGACTTCCAGAACAAAGTGGGCTTCGTAGGCAGCCTGAAGGGTCCGGACGGTGAACTGCACGCCCACCCGACCGACGGCTACTCCGGCTTCCTTGCCATCCCCAAGTCCAGCGTAAAAACCGAAGCCGACCTGAAGAACGTCCTGACATTCCTGGACAAACTCAACAGCAAGGAAGTTGCCGTCCTGATGAACAACGGCATCGAGGGCGTCAACTTCACGGGTGAGGAAGGCCTCGCGGCCACCATCAAGCCCGAAACGCCGGAGGGCAAGGTAGTTAACACCGACATCAAGAGCTACGCGCAACTCGGAACCAACGTCACAGGGAACAACTTCTACCCAGTGAAGCAGGCGTCCGAGTACGAGCAGAAGGTCTTTGACGACCGCGTTGCAGTGATGGCAAACGACCTCAAAAGTGCCGTGTACAACCCGGCCGCGGCCTTCGTTTCCCCGACGTATGTTGCCAAGGGCGCGCAACTGGACAACATCGTGGCCGACGCCCGCATTAAATACCTGGCTGGGCAGCTGGACGAGCAGGGCCTGAAGGATGCCATCAAGCTGTGGAACACCAGCGGCGGTGACAAGGTCAAAGAAGAAATAAACAAGCTGTGGCAGGACACCAAGAAGTGACCGCCCCGGTCGTCGAAGCCAAAGCCCCGGAGCGGGCGGCCATCAAGCCGCCCGCCCCGGCGCGGCGACGCAGCTTTGCAGTCCACTTCGCGCATTACAAATGGTTGTATCTGCTGCTCCTGCCCGGCGTCGTGTACTTCGCGGTGTTCCGGTACGGTCCCATGTACGGTGTTTCGATTGCCTTCAAGGACTACGTTCCGTTCCTGGGCGTCAACGGCAGTCCTTGGGTGGGTCTGACGAACTTCACCGACTTCTTCGCCAACCCCGACTTTCCGCGGTTGCTGGGCAACACACTGATCCTGGCGTTCCTGAACCTCGGGATCGCCTTTCCGCTGACCATCGTCCTGGCATTGCTGCTCAACGAGGTCCGGCTTTCGGTGCTGAAGCGAACAGTCCAGACACTCGTCTACATCCCGCACTTCCTGTCCTGGACCATCGTGGCGTCGCTGAGCTTCCTGCTGTTCGCCCTGGACATCGGACCCTTGTTCCAGTTCGTCAACGGATTGTTCGGCACCAACGTGGATATCCTGTCCGATCCGAACTGGTTCCGGCCGCTGATCGTGCTTCAGGAGATTTGGAAGAACACCGGTTGGGGAACCATCATCTTCCTGGCAGCGCTGGCCACCGTGGACCAAGACCAGTACGAGGCCGCAATTATCGACGGCGCCGGCAGGTTCCGGCGCGTCTGGCACATCACCTTGCCCGGCATCCGGTCCACCATCATCGTGATGCTCATCCTGGCCATCGGGCAGATGCTCAACACCGGCTTTGAGCAGATCTACCTCATGACCAACGCACTCAACCGCAGCGTGGCCGACGTCTTCGATACCTATGTGTACTTCGTAGGCATCACCCAAGGCGCCTACAGCTACAGCACCGCCGTCGGGCTTTTCAAGTCTTTGGTGGGCATCGTACTGATCTTCGGCACCAACTGGCTGTCCAAGCGGTTCAACCAGAGCGGACTTTTCTAATGAAGATTCACAACACGCGGGGCGGGCGGATTTTCGATGCCGCCAACTACGTCTTCCTGACGCTGATCGGCATCATCACGCTGTTGCCTTTCGTCTACGTCCTGGCAGGATCCTTCGCCAACGAAGCGGAAATTACCCGGCGGGCGTTCTTCGTCTGGCCCGAGCAATTCACGCTGGGGGCCTATGAGTACATTTTCTCCACGCCGTCCTTTACCCGGGCCTTGATCACCACCGTGCTGGTCACACTGGTTGGGACGCTGGTGCAGTTGGTTCTCACGGTCACCATGGCTTACCCGCTGGCGAAACGTGGACTTCGTGGCCGGAAACTGATCCTGTCCCTGGTGGTTTTTGCCATGGTCTTCTCAGGCGGAATGATTCCAACGTTCCTGCTGGTGAAGGACCTGGGCCTGCTGAACAGCTACTGGGCGCTCATCCTGCCTGCGGCCATCAACCCATTCAGCCTGATCATCATCAAAAACTTCTTCCAGGAACTCCCGGCCGAGCTCGAGGAATCAGCCAAGATGGACGGCGCCACCGAGATCGGAATCCTCTGGCGGATCCTGCTGCCGTTGTCCAAGCCGGTGCTGGCAACCTTTGCGCTTTTTTACGCTGTAGGTATCTGGAACGACTTCATGTCTCCTTTGCTCTACCTGAGCGATAACAACATGTGGACCCTGCAGATGTACCTGCGCCAGGTGACGGCTGCCTCGGATCTCCTTGGCACCGGCAATGTGGATCCGTCGTACATCCCGCCCGAGCAAGGCATCAAGTTCGCCGTGATCGTGGTGGCAACCCTGCCCATCCTCATCTTCTATCCCTTCCTGCAGAAGCACTTTGCCAAGGGAATGCTGATCGGTTCGGTTAAGGGGTAAGGGCCTGGGCATGATGAAAGGAAAATCATGAAAATCCTCCTCGCGGGCGACTCCACCGTGGCAGCCTGCCCCAGTTACGAATACCCGATGAGCGGTTGGGGAGCCCACCTCGCGCCCGAAACCTATTGGTGGGCTGCGGTCCACAACTATGCCAAGGGCGGTGCAACTACGGAGTCGTTCCGGGATGAAGGCCTCTGGTATCAGCTGCTGGGCCAGACCGTGAAGGGGGATCTCGTGCTGATCCAATTCGGGCACAACGACCAAAAGCGGGCCCATCTCGCTGCCCGAACGGGCTACACCGACAATTTGAAGCGAATGGTGGCCGACGTCCGTTCCAAGGGCGGCATTCCCCTTCTGTGCACGCCAGTGGAGCGCCGGCATTTCACGGCCGGGCGTCTGGACCTCACCCTGGGTGAATATCCTCTGGTGGTTCGCGAGTTGGCGGTTGAGCTTGGCTTGGACCTCATCGACCTCAATGAATGGACCCGCGCGCTGTACCAGGAGCTTGGGGAGGAGGGGTCCAAGGAGTTGTTCTTCCACTTTGCCCCCGCAGAGCATGCGCACTGGGCCGGCGGCCTGGAGGACAACACACACTTCCACGAGAAAGGAGCCAAGCGGATTGCCGGTTTCGTCGCGGAGCAACTCGAGGCCCTCGGCTACGGACTGGTGGCCACCCTTAACGTCGGGGCGAAGGCGTGATCTATGCCAACCCTTTGCAGGGTCCTTCGGATATCGCTGGTTGGGTCGCCGAGGGGCCGGTTCAGTTGGGCATTTACGACGACGGCGGGCCAGCCTCGGCTCCGGAAGGAACCGCCAGTTCGGGGACGGCTTCCACAGAAAGCACAGCACTTCTCCTTTCCGGTTCCCTCGACCCAGAGGAACACGGAGACCACGCCCACTGGACCCTCTGGTGCCCCGAGGAACTCCCGGACCATGTCCGGATCAGGTGGGAGTTCCTCCCGCTTGAGGAACCAGGCCTGGCCATGGTGTTCTTCTCCGCGCGGGGGCACGATGGCAAGGATCTGTTCTCGCCCGACTTGGCTCAGCGAACGGGCTTCTACCCGCAGTACCACTCAGGGGATATGGACGCGCTCCACATCTCCTACTTCCGCCACAAATACGCCGCGGAGCGGGCCTTCAGGACGTGCAACCTGCGCAAAAGTGCCGGCTTCGAACTCGTAGCCCAGGGAGCAGACCCACTTCCTCCAGCCGAAGACGCGGGCGGCTTTTATCGGATGGAAGTCATCAAGGATGGTCCCCGCGTGGTCTTTTCGATTAATGATTTGCCCCTGTTTGACTGGGTGGACACCAGCCAGGAACTCCTGGGCGGCGGCTACTTCGGGATCCGTCAGATGGCCCCTTTGCGGGCGGCATACCGGAACCTCTCCATCACTTCGCTGTAGCCCTTTTCCAGATCTGACGTCCCGTGACGGACGACACAACCTTATGACGTAGGATGTCCTCATGCCTCTCTTTGACCTGCCCCTTGAGCAGCTCCGTAGTTACACCTCCAGCGCAGTTCCGCCCGCTGATTTCGACGCTTTCTGGGAGCGCACCATCGCCGAGGCACGGACCTTGCCGCTGAATGCTGTGTTCGAGCCCATGGACAACTACCTCAGCGTCATCGACACCTTCGACGTCACATACTCCGGCTTCGGTGGAGACCGCATCAAGGGCTGGCTCCACATTCCTTCTCACCTTGAACCAGGGCAGCAACTTCCCGTCGTGGTGGAGTACATCGGCTACTCCGGTGGACGCGGACTGGTCAACCAGAACACCCGGTGGGCGCAGGCTGGATACGCCCACTTCATTATGGACACGCGCGGTCAGGGCTACGGGGGCGTATCCGGTGACACCCCGGATCCGCATCCGTCAGCTGGCGGCATCAACTATGCAGGCCTGATGACCCGGGGCGCTCACCATCAGGACGATTACTACTTCCGCCGGGTCTACGTGGACGCCTTCCGTGCGGTAGAAGCGGCGCAGAGCCATCCCGCCGTCGACCCTTCCAGGGTGGTGCTGGCCGGTATCAGCCAAGGTGGTGGCATCACGGTTGCGGCCGCCGGGCTGGTGGCCGGAAGGCTCGACGGCGTGATCGCCGCGCTGCCAGACGTCCCGTTCCTGCAGGACTTTCCCCGTGCAATCGACATTGCGCCCCGCGGGCCATACCCGGAAATTGCCGGCTTCCTGGGGCGGCACCGCGACAAGTATGAGCCCATGCTTGCCGTGCTGAACTATTTTGATGGCGTGCATCTCGGCAGGGCAGCCACGGTGCCGGCCCTCTTCTCAGCGGCCCAAATGGACGACATCTGCCCGCCCTCAACGGTGTTTGCAAGCTTCAACAACTACGGTCTTTCGGGAGGGGCGCCCGCCAAGGACATCGAGGTATACCGCTTCAACAATCACGAGGGCGGCCAGGAGCACCACTGGATCAAGCAGCTGGAGTTCCTGCGCAAACTTTTGTCATCATGACGGACCCAATTTGCCCGGTTTGACGAACCGCGGTTATGGTGTGGCTATGACTAAGCGTTGGTATGCGTATTTTTCGTTGGCTCTGGAGGGGCCCGCGTCTAACTGACACGCATCCAACTTTCCTTCAGAGCCAGCAGGGCAGAGATCATTCTCTGCCCTTCGCCATATCCGGCGGGTTCTGAAAAGGGGCCCGCTCCGCATCCGGAACAGGACCCAGAAATGACCAGCATCGCTGCAGAATCCACCGAGACACTCGACTCCGAGGCGCTCCCCGTTGACGGGAAAGCTTCCCAGCCCGCTACCTCCAACCTGCGCGTAGCCCGCTTCGAACCGCTTCCGGCCCCTCAGGACCTCATCGCTGAGTTGCCGCTGGATGCCCGCTCAGCTGCCGTCGTCGACCGTGGCCGAGATGAAGTCCGGGCCATCATGGACGGCGTGGACGACCGCCTGCTGGTAATCGTCGGACCTTGCTCCATCCACGATCCCAAGGCCGGTCTGGAATACGCGCGGCGGCTGGTCAGCCAGGCGGAGAAGCACAAGGAAGACCTGCTGATCGTCATGCGGACCTACTTCGAGAAGCCCCGCACCACAGTCGGCTGGAAGGGCCTCATCAACGATCCCCACCTGGACGGCAGCCACGATATTGCTGCCGGACTGCGGGCAGCCCGCGGCTTCCTCAAGCAGGTCACCGCGCTGGGACTGCCCACGGCCACCGAATTCCTCGAGCCCATCAGCCCGCAGTACATGGCCGACCTCGTCTCCTGGGGTGCCATCGGCGCCCGTACCACGGAAAGCCAGATCCACCGCCAGCTCGCCTCCGGTCTGTCCATGCCCATCGGCTTCAAGAACGGAACCGACGGCGACCTCCAGGTGGCCATCGATGCCTGCGGCGCTTCTGCTGCTGAACAAGCCTTCCTCGGAATCGACGACGACGGCCGCGCGGCTCTCGTGGCCACTTCAGGCAACCCGGACACCCACGTGATCCTGCGCGGCGGACGCAAGGGCCCCAACTACTCGCAGGAAGACGTTGCCGCTGCCTCCTCCAAGCTCGCCGCCAAGGGACTGAACCCACGCCTGATCGTGGACGCCAGCCACGCCAACAGCGGCAAGAGCCATCACCGCCAGGCTGAAGTTGCCTTGGAAATCGGTGCCCAGCTGGAAGCAGGCGAGACCTCGCCGATCGCCGGCGTCATGCTGGAGAGCTTCCTCGTGGGAGGGGCGCAGAACCTGGATGTGGCCAAGCAGCTCGCGGGGGAGCAGGAACTCGTTTACGGCCAGAGCGTTACGGATGCCTGCATGGAATGGGACGTCACCGCTTCGGTGCTGGAACAGCTTGCTTCGTCTGCACGGAAGCGCCGGCTGGTTTCGGGGGAGTAGAGTCCCAGTTCCCGGAAATGCTTTCACATTGGTCACTTCAGCCTCTAGAGTATCTAGCACATGGTTGTTTGATGGCTCAGCATCGGCACACCGTTCTACTGGGGGTGTCCTGTCCAGCTGAGAGCAAAGGAATATGGGAAATGTCCGCGGAGACTAACTTCTCGAATGCGCGTTTCATGACTGTGGCTGAAGTAGCCGATGTCCTGCGCGTTTCCAAAATGACTGTGTATCGCCTGGTCCACTCAGGGGAAATGCCTGCCGTCAGGTTTGGCCGTTCCTTCCGGGTGCCCGAAGAAGCCGTGGCCCAGTACCTCAAGGGTGCTGTGGTCGACGGACAATCGGAGACCGCCTGAGGGCGCCGGAGTCCGTCCCGCGGACCGTGGTCACGGGGTGCCCCTTTGAAGCGGTACTCTGTTAAGGAACGTTTTACGTCAATGTAAGAATCTGTCAGTTGTACTGTCTGCTGCTAGTCCGCGGATCCGTTCCAACAGACAGGACCTTCATCTAGTTTGTAAGGAACTTTCGTGGGTTCAGTTATTAAGAAGCGCCGCAAGCGTATGGCCAAGAAGAAGCACCGCAAGCTGCTTCGCAAGACTCGCCACCAGCGCCGCAATAAGAAGTAGAGATACTTCACCAAGCGTGAATGCCCGTTGCCTCCCAAGGCGGCGGGCATTTTTGCTCTCTCACATCCCGACGCTTCTGGCCGGACGTTCTCTCACATCGTGCGGGGTGTGGCCGGACGTTCTCTCACATCGTGTGGGGTGTGGCCGGACGTTCTCTCACATCGTGGCGCTTCTGGCCGGATGTTCTCTCACATCGTGTTCCGGGCAAACCCGGATGCAACCGATGGATCCATCCATGCAGTCCGTAGCGCCCTTTTGATCTGCCGAACGGCGTTGCCAAAGTTGTCCGCAAGGTCATCTTTTCCGAAGACAAGGACAGTCCAACCGGCTGCTCTAAACGCCTTATCCCTTCGCCGATCGCTATGCATCTGCTTCTCCTCAAGGTGATGGCCGCCGTCGTACTGGATCGCGAGGCGACGGCTCTTGAAACCCAAATCCGCTGAAGGCGAGAAGGGATCGTTCGCGCGGAGCATCACCTGGAGTTGAGGTTCCGGCAAGTTGGCATCAAACATGGCCAGACGAAGCAAAGTTTCTGGAGCCGAGTCGGCCCCGACGCGCATAAGGTCCAGAGCTTCCCGTGCCCGGACTACGCCTTGGCGGTTTTTGTGCCGTTCGACCATGCTCCGGAGCTCATGGGCAGTAGCGAACGGTGCGTCGCGCCCCTCAAAGTCGGGCCGTGGAATGCGAATCAACTGATCTGCCACGCACACGAGGTCATGAAGTGGGAGACGACGCGCCAAATCCAGCCATGTTCGGGCTCGAGTGCTCATCCAAATCCCTTGGACTTGCTCAATCTCTCCCTCGAAGAGCGTTTCGGTATGCCCGATGATGCCTTTGCGCCGGACCGACGGCAGACGTCGCGGTTTGCTCAAGTGCAATTCATTTGAATCCGATAGCCACGCTGGCAACACAAAACCATGGAGCCTGGCGGCAGTTGTGTGGGAGATCCACGCGCCAGGGCTGGCTGAGGAGAGGGAACGGGCGGCAGACGAAAGGTCGAAATCCCAATCACTTGGCCGGTACAGGCCACGGCTAACGGGAACGATGTTGCTGCTGCGCCAAATGACCGAGGGATCGATGCCGGCTGCTTTGGCCTCGTTCAGGCTGAAGGGCTCCAAGACCGGGCTTGATTGGTTGAGTAGCGAATTCTGCATACCCGCATTGTTCCTTGGAAGCCGGTAAGCGTGCAGAAGTTATCCACAGGTACGTCAGGGTCGCAAGAGGATGTGGGAGAGGAACGCTGGAAACGCGTTCGGATGTGAGAGTGCCCCTATGTTTTTCGTCAAGTGGTGGCGGGTGTTGGGGGTTGGTAGAGGGCGCCGTCGCGGAGCATTGCGTAGAGGGTGTCACAGCGGCGTCGTGCCAGGGCAATGATTGCCTGGTTGTGGCGTTTTCCTTCGGC
>NZ_JBFTJT010000018.1:0-110805 GCF_056395565.1 Paenarthrobacter sp. 10L412
CCAGCTTCACCGTTGCACCGGGCCAGCCCGGTGGCCCGGTCGTCACGCCCCCGGTCGTGACCAAGTGGGGCGAAATGACGCTGCAGAAGGTCAACGAGAACGGTGCAGCCCTCGCTGGCGCTTCCTTCTCGGTTTACACCAACGAAGCCGACGCGAAGGCCGGAACGAACCCGGTGGACCTCAACGGCCAGACGGTCTTCACCGTCGCCGCTGACGGCACGCTGACGATCTCGGGCCTGCGGTACTCGGACTGGGCCAACGGCGCCGCCGTGGCACCCGGAACCCCGGACTACCGCACGTACTACCTGGTAGAGACCACCGCCCCGGCAGGCTATGAACTGCTCGCCGAGCCGGTGTCCTTCCTGATCAACGGCACCACCACAACGGTCGGTATCGACCTTGAAGTGAAGAACATCCCCTCCAACAGCGGCTTCCAGCTGCCGCTGACCGGTGGCGTCGGAACCGGCATTCTCTACGCAGCCGGTGCCCTCCTCGTCGTCGGTGCAGCCCTGATGTTCGTCCGCAACCGCCGCACCAGCAACAACTAACACCAACACCAACACCGCAGGGGCCGCTACCCGCGGCCCCCGCAGTGACCCCAAGTGGGGAAGAACGCCAACCACACGCTCTTCCCCACTTGCATTCCCCACCGGAACCGCCGAGTCGCAAGACGGTGATGACAAATTGCATCGCCGTGAGTGCAAGATTTCTACGGAAATGGAATCCGGCGAGCCACACGTCGATGAAGACGGCTCCTGTGCGTTCACGAATGATTCCCCATTCATCTATTAGTCACGGCCCGTGAATAGGGACATGGCCGGGGAAATTGCATCAGAATTGAACCCAACGCTTGATAGGGCCGAAAGGTTATCGCTAGGTCCATCGCGCGAACAGCTCTTATTGGAATACGTTCACATGGAAATGAATCCGCTTGGATTCTTACCAGCTGAAGAACGCGGTTCTTGGTACGATGGCGGCAGAGCTTTAAGGCTGATTGCCGCCGCATAGCCTAAGAAGTGGCACATGGCTCAACGAGTAGCGACGGCCTGTAAAAGGGGGAAACCAAATGAGCACGTCGCCTGTTGTACGTCATTCGTCGTCCACACAAACCCGTTGGATCGCTTTCGCACTTGCCCTGATGGAAGTTTTTGTTGTCATTGTCGTGGGAGCTTTTTCATCGCCCGGCGGACTTCAGCTGATATCCGCTCTGGCCTTCATCCCTGTGGCTATTTTGCTTGGACTGGTCGTGCAAGGACACTTCCCTTCGTCAAAGCGGCCGTTGGCCTACAGCCTGACTCCGGTCGCTGGTGCGTTGGTCGTGGTGACCGTTCTTTTGGGCACGGTCCTTTTCGCCGGGGCAATGGCGTGGTGGATAGCAGGCGCAGTTCTGTGTGCGCTTCCGTTTCTTGCCTTCTTCCGGTTTGTCGCCGTCGAGCAGGAGTAAGTACCTTTTCCGAGTGTGTGCATTCGGCACCGAGTACTAGCCTGACGGCGCGCGCAATGGGCCAAGCGGCGTCTCCAGGAAACTGTGGTTGAGCTTCTGAGTCATTCTTTGCCGCCAAACGTGGACAGGCTTACTACGATGGTTAGTCGCAGTCAGCCGTAGAGTCGGCGTGAAAAGTTCATAATTGCGCGCCCGCTGATCAATCCATCGTTTGGACTGATGAGACTCAGTCCGGACGGGTTTTTCCTTCTCAGGACACCGGTGGAGCATTCCGCGTCACAAAATTGCCCGCCCGTGCACAGCATCAACATGAGTGGATCAACAGAAGCCGAAGACTCAAAGGCACTCCTGAAGGACTTGGCCACAACGTCGCCCATCCTTGCGGCAAAGCTCGCGCGCCTGCCCGCTGCACAGGCGTCCATGATTTTTGGCGAAAGGCCCACCGAAGGCGGTATAAGCACAGGCACGCCTGACAGCTGAGGGGAATTCTGTCGGTGCTCTGTGTCAGAGTCTTTATATGACTGCTCCACTTCTTGCCCACGCTACCGACTACGGACGTATGTACGCCCGCTCCACAACAGAGCAATTCTCTGTCCCCTCAATCACAACGGTGATAGGGCAGCAGGCGCACTCCCTGGACGGTTGGTTCAGTTATATGGGAGCAAGCAGCTTGGCCGCAGATCCCGAACTTCCCGCCCTGCTTGGCAGCCCGGCAAGGATCCGGCAGGCGGTCAACAAGGCTTCCAAAGCTGCTGAGACCTACAGGGACCAAGCTGCGGCAAGAGGCGATCGCGTCCACAATTACTGTGAGCAGGTAGCCCTGCGCGCCCTGGGTCGTCCGCATCGGATGCAGGAATGCCGCGATGAGCTGGCCTCCCACGGTGAGCAGGCCTTTGCAGCCCGCTTCGACGAATGGTGGGAACTGTACAGGGTGGAGCCGCTGGCTCCGGAAATCACTGTCTGGAACAAGACAGTTGGCTATGCCGGCACCCTGGACCTCGTTGCGCGGATTAACGGGCGCATCTGCCTGATCGATTACAAGACCAAGGGCACCACCCGCGATGGCACTGTTAAGGCCCTGGACGACAAAGTCGTGATGCAGCTGGTGGCGGGGATGAAGGCGGAAGAGAGCCTCGTGGACCCGGTAGCGGGGGAGTGGGAGCCATGGAAGTTTGGTGAGAATCCCATGTTGTTGGCGGTTGCCATCGGAGAAACGGAAGTAAGGCCTCAACGAGCCAACCCGGACGTCCTTAAGCACCATTGGTGGAAGTTCTGTGCCCTGAGGCGCGTCTGGGAGATGTCAGCCGATGTAACTGCGGCTGGGCAGGCACTCATGCCCGTCCCGCCGCCGTCGTTCGTGTCGCCGTCGTTGGAGTCCGCGTCGCTGGTGCCTGCCGGCGCTGGGACTGCCGCTGCTGGGGCTGGGGACAACGGCAGCAGCCTGCACTCAACTAAACTGGCTTAGGCTCCGCAACAGCCGGACCAGAGTGTGACGATCGTGAGGACTGACAGCAGATGGCAATTTTGAGTATCCGAATCATTGGGGATCCGGTGTTGCGCACCGTAGCCGATCCCGTCACTGAATTCGGTCCGGAGCTCGCCAAGCTGGTAGCAGACATGATGGAAACCATGGAGGACGTGGAAGGCGCAGGGCTCGCCGCACCCCAGGTGGGCGTCAGTAAGCGGGTCTTCACCTATCGCATTGGCGGTGTAGAGGGACACATCATCAACCCGGTCCTGGAAAACAGCGAAGACTTCCAACCGGACGAAGTTGAGGGCTGCCTCTCCATCCCCGGCCTTGGTTTCCCCGTGCGCCGTCACCGGGCAACGCGCGCCACGGGTGTGGATCTCAACGGCAATCCCGTAGAGGTTGAGGCCGAAGGTATGTTGGCACGTTGCTTCCAGCACGAGACCGATCACCTTGACGGCGTCCTTTATACGGACAGGCTTGAGGGCGAAGACCGAAAAGCCGCGCTGCGTGCCATCCGAAACGCCAACTACCACGCTGTGACCGAGCAGACCACGTCCAAGCGGGCAAGTTCTATTGGCTCCAGCTTCGGTGGCGGCAGTTTCGGGGCTCCCGAGTGAGGGTCCTCTTTGCGGGAACCCCGGCTGTTGCCGTCCCATCCTTGGACGCCTTGGTGAAGGCCGGGTTCGACGTCGTTGCAGTCCTGACCCGCCCGGACGCACCGTTGGGACGCAAACGAGTCCTGACACCCTCACCGGTTGCCGCCCGAGCAGAGGAACTTGGCATCGAGGTCATTCGCGCTGCCAAAGTGGATGCTGACACCACGGCTCGAATTGCTGAAATTGCTCCAGATGTAGCCGCCATCGTGGCTTATGGGGGAATCGTTCCCCGCGCTGCCCTGGGCGTTCCCCGGCATGGATGGGTCAATCTCCACTTCTCGCTTCTGCCCGCGTGGCGTGGCGCCGCTCCAGTGCAGCGCTCCATCATCGCAGGTGATGACGTCACCGGGGCGGCCACCTTCCAACTGGAAGAAGGGCTGGATACCGGCCCGGTGTTTGGGACGCTAACCGAAACCGTGCGGCCGGATGACACTTCTGGCGATCTTCTTCAGCGTCTTTCCCTGAGTGGCGCCGTCCTCCTCAGCCAGACGCTGTCCGCCATCGACGCCGGTCAGGCGGCACCGCAGCCGCAGACCGGCGAGGTTTCCCTGGCCCCCAAACTGTCGCTCGAGGACGGACGGTTGGACTGGCAGCAGCCCGCCCTTGCCGTGAATCGCAGGGCGCGTGGCGTTACGCCCGAGCCCGGCGCCTGGACAACGCTGGACGGTCAAAGGATCAAGCTTGAACCCGTCGAACTCCGCCCCGACGTCAAGGACATTGCTCCCGGCACCGTCCGCGTCGATGGAAAGTCAGTGCTGGTAGGCACTGGTTCCCATGCGGTGGAATTGGGGCGGATTCAACCCGCCGGCAAAAAGATGATGTCGCCGGCCGACTGGGCCCGCGGCTTGGCTGCACCTGAGAAAGTGGTATTCGAATGAGCGAGTCCGGCCGGCGAGGCCCCAACAACAGCGGGAGCCGGGACGGTGGCGGACACGCCAATCGTGGAGGCCGCAGCGACAGCAAGCGCAATGCCCAGGGCAGGGAACGAAACAGGGGGCCCCAGAGGGGCTACTCCAATAACGCCCCATCCCAGCGCACGCGCCGCGCTGATCCTGCGCGCTTGGTAGCTTATGAAGTCCTCCGCGCTGTCGCGTCGGAAGACGCGTACGCCAATCTTGTCCTTCCCGCCAGAATCCGGGAACACCGGCTGGACCGCCGCGACGCTGGTTTTGCCACCGAGCTGAGCTACGGTGCCCTGCGAGGGCAGGGAACGTATGATGCCATCCTGGCCCGCTGCGTGGACCGGCCCCTCGAGCAACTCGATCCGGCGATCCTGGATGCCCTACGCATCGGCGCACATCAGCTGCTTTCCATGCGCGTTCCGGCCCATGC
Source organism: Paenarthrobacter sp. 10L412 (assembly GCF_056395565.1). Taxonomy (NCBI): domain Bacteria; kingdom Bacillati; phylum Actinomycetota; class Actinomycetes; order Micrococcales; family Micrococcaceae; genus Paenarthrobacter; species Paenarthrobacter sp. 10L412. Next base: position 4,904 of record NZ_JBFTJT010000018.1, read on the forward strand.
TGCGCTGGACCAAACCGTTGGCCTGGCCCGCGCGGTCATCGGCGCCGGGCCGTCTGCGCTCATCAACGCCGTACTGCGCAAAGTCACCGCGCACACCATGGCTGAGTGGCTGGACATCCTGCTGGAGCAGGAGACCGACGAGACCAAGATTGCTGCCCTGCGTCACGCTCACCCGGAATGGATCGTGCGCGCGCTTCGCCAGTCGCTGGTGAACCATGGGAGATCTAAAACCGAGATTGACGCCCTGCTGGAGGCCGACAACGCGGCGCCCGTAGTGAATCTGGTTGCCCTGCCAGGGTTGGGGAACCTTGATGAAGCTTTCGAGAACGGGGCTACAGCCGGAGAGCTGGTAGAGGACTCCGCGCTGTCAGCCGGAGGCGACCTTGGCCGGCTCGAGTCCGTCCGAAAGGGCACTACCCGCGTTCAGGATGTTGGCTCACAACTCGTAGCCCGCGCCGTTGCAAGTGTGGATCTTGGCACCCCTGCCCGGGAAGGAGAGCGCTGGCTGGACTTGTGCGCAGGTCCGGGAGGCAAAGCTGCCTTACTTGCCGCCTTGGCTCACCGCGATGGTGCCACCTTGCTGGCCAACGAGCCAGCCCCGCACCGCGCCAAGCTGGTCCAGCAGGCGCTGTCTGCGGTGCCTGCGGAATCCTGGGCGGTGCGGACCGGTGATGGACGGGAGGTTGGCGGCGAACAGCCCGACTCCTTTGACCGGGTGTTGGTGGACGTTCCCTGCAGTGGTCTTGGTGCCTTGCGGAGGCGTCCCGAATCGCGGTGGCGTCGTGCACCCAAGGACATCGCGGACCTTGGTCCACTGCAGCGCGAACTGCTGACCTCGGCGATCGACGCCGTCAAGCCCGGTGGCGTGGTGGCTTACGTGACGTGTTCACCCCACCCGGCGGAAACCACGGCCGTTGTGGGTGACGTCATGGGAAAGCGTGATGACCTTGAGATGCTCGACGCCGGACAGGCGCTTGACGCTGTCAGCCTCACGGGAGGCCTTGGGGCCGGGCACGAGCTTACGGCCCAGCTTTGGCCGCACGTTCACCACACGGATGCCATGTTCATGGCGCTCATCCGTAAGAAGTCCTAGCTCCGCAAAAAAGTCCTGGCTCCGTAAAAAGTCCTAGCCCGCCGCCACCCTCGCTTGAACTCAATCGATAAAACAACTGACCCAAAGGGGCTGCCTTGTCTCAGTGCTGTATCAACCCGAGCATCCTGTCCGCAGACTTCGTCAACCTTGAGGCGGAGCTGCAGCGGATCGGCAATGCCGATGCCGTGCACGTGGATGTCATGGACAACCACTTCGTTCCCAACCTGACGCTTGGCCTGCCCGTGGTACAGCGGATCCAAGCTGTCAGCCCGGTTCCCTTGGACGCGCACCTGATGATTTCAGACGCTGACCGGTGGGCACCTGCCTACGCGGACGCCGGCGTCGCCTCGGTGACATTTCATGCCGAGGCTGCCATGGCGCCGGTCAAGCTTGCCCGTGAACTGCGGGCCCGAGGCTCAAAAGCCGGTATGGCATTGCGGCCCGCCACTCCGGTTGAGCCGTATTTGGACATGCTCAGCGAACTGGACATGCTCCTGATCATGACGGTTGAACCGGGCTTTGGTGGCCAGTCCTTCCTGGACATCACCTTGCCCAAGATCCGCCGCGCCCGCGCAGCCATTGACGGATCCGGCATCGGTGTGGCCATCCAAGTGGATGGCGGGATCACTGAGGAAACCATCCTCCGCGCAGCTGAAGCAGGCGCGAACGTCTTCGTGGCAGGCTCGGCTGTGTACGGGGATGAAGACCCTGCGGCGGCAATTGATCGGCTCCGCGCGGCCGGGTCCAAGGCTGCGATGGCGGGCGGCTCGGCGAAACCGTGACGACCGTCATCAGATGTTACGAAGATTGCGGGGAATAGCTCAGGCATCTCCGCAGTTGTGGCAGAATAGCAACACACATACGTGCTCCGGGGTCGGTGTAAGTCCGAACCGGCGGTTATAGTCCGCGACCCGCGCGCCTTGGGATCCAAGCAATTGGAAACCGCTGGCAAACGGTTGAACCGGTGGAATTCCGGTACCGACAGTTAAAGTCTGGATGGGAGAAGCACGTACAGTCATGCTGTGTGCGTCCTTAGAGACGCCGCGCAGTGTGCTGTCGTACACCCCCGGAGCCATCGCGGCTTACTGGGAAGGAACGGCATGGACTTTCTGCGATGGCTCTTCGAAGCACAGATTCCCGTTGGAGGATCTGCGCTTGTCTTACGCGAAGTGCTTGGCAACATCTTTGGGCTCGCCAGCGCCCTCGGCGGAATGCGCCGCAAAGTCTGGGCGTGGCCTACAGGCATCGTGGGGAATATCCTCCTGCTGACGGTCTTCCTCGGCAACGTTTTCGGCGCAGCCGCTCCCGCAACCCTATGGGGACAGGCTGCGCGGCAGATCATGTTCATAACCGTCGCCGTCTACGGTTGGTACCGCTGGCAGCAAGGCCGGCAGGCCAGCACCCAGGGGCGCGCAATCGTTCCGGGCTGGGCCAGTACCAAAGTCCGCATCGCCCTGATTGGGGCAATGGTGGCTGGAACGGCCGCGTTGACTCCGCTCTTCGACGCGCTGGGCTCCTACCCGCCAGTGTGGGCTGATGCCTGGACATTCACAGGTTCCCTGCTGGCCACGTACGGTATGGCCCGGGGATGGACGGAGTTCTGGCTCATCTGGGTAGCCGTTGACATAGTTGGCGTCCCACTCCTCTTTAGCGCCGGATACTACGCCAGTGCCGTCATGTACCTCTTCTATGGATTCTTTACGTTGACCGGTTTCTTCGTGTGGTGGCGGGCAGAGAAGCGCGAACGCGCCTCGGCTGGCCCCGTCCCGGCCGTTGTGGGAGTCGCTCCGTGACTCTGAACCCCAAATTTTTCAATACCGCCGAGACTGCGGCTATGGATGTGGCCCTTGCGGCGGCTTTGGGCGGGCCGCGTGGAGCCAACCCGTTGGTGGGCGCCGTTGTGCTCAGTCCCGGGGGCGAACAGCTCGCCGTCGGCTACCATCGGGGAGCCGGCACGGCCCATGCCGAGGCAGATGCCATTCTTGAGGCACGCCGTCAAGGCGTGGACCTTGCAGGAACCACCATGGTGGTCACCCTGGAGCCCTGCAACCACGTTGGCCGTACCGGCCCCTGCGCACAGGCCATCATTGAGGCCGGGATCTCGAGGGTGATTTACGCCGTCGATGATCCCCACGATCCCGCCGCGGGCGGCGCCCGCACCCTGCAAGCAGCGGGAGTCGACGTCGAATCCGGGCTCGCCGCCGACAAGGCGTTTGACCTGAATCGCGAATGGTTCGACGCCGTCGCAACCAAACGTCCGTTCGTCACCTTGCACATTGCCCAGACGCTGGACAGCCGCATCGCCGCAGTGGACGGTACCAGCCAATGGATTTCCAGTCCTGAGTCCCTCGCGGACAACCACGGATTGCGGGGCCTCATCGATGCCATCCTGGTGGGCACTGGCACGGTACTCATCGACAACCCCCGTCTGACGGCCCGGGCATCCGACGGCAGGCTGGCGCAGCGCCAGCCGCTCCGCGCCGTCATGGGTTTGAGGGACGTTCCCGAAGATGCGGCGGTACGCGGAACCGATGGTCTTTTTGTGCACCTGCAAACCAGGGACCCGGCGGAAGCGCTCAGCCAACTGTTCCACCAAGGCGTCAGGCACGTCATGGTGGAAGGCGGCTCCAGCATCCTCAGTACGTTCCTTGCTGCTGGATTGGTGGACGAACTGATCGTCTATCTGGCTCCAACCCTTTTGGGATCCGGCACGCCTGCGCTGAACGACCTCGGCATTACCACGTTGGCCGATGCCCAACACTGGGCCTGGGACGATGCCGGAGGCGGGGCTGTACAGTCCCTCGGCAACGACCTTCGGCTGCATTTGCGGTCAATGAGATCAGCGGTCGCTACAGCAGTGGCCAGCACAACCAAGAATTCCATTCCGCGCAGTGAAGCTGCGGAATACGTCACAGGAGGACACTGATGTTTACCGGAATCGTTGCCGAACAAGGCACCGTCCTGGGTATTGACCGCGACGGCGATGCTAGCGCGACGCTGCGGCTGAAAGCCCCGACCAGCACCGAGGGCCTAGCTTTGGGAGGCTCCATCGCAGTCAATGGAGTCTGCCTCACCGCAACTCAGATTGACGGGCAGGATTTCAGCGTCGACGTCATGGGGGAGACCCTGGTCCGCACCACCATCGGCGAGTTGGCTGCGGGCGATACCGTGAACCTTGAGCGCTGCGTCCCTGCCGGCGGGCGCCTCGACGGCCACGTGGTCCAAGGACATGTTGATGGCGTGGGTGAGCTGCTGGAACGTGAGCCGCTGGGCAACTGGGACCGTTTGCGCTTTGGCGTCCCTGGGCCGCTGGCACGGTACATTGCCGAGAAGGGTTCGATCGCCGTCGACGGTGTTTCGCTGACCGTGACGGCCGTGAGCGCCGCAGCTGAAGCGTCTCCATGGTTCGAAGTAGGCCTCATCCCTACGACGCTGGAGGAGACAGGACTGGGGGCCAAGCCGGTTGGTGCACGGGTGAACCTGGAAGTGGATGTGCTTGCCAAGTACACCGAGAGGCTCCTGTCCTTCGCTCCGCAGGGCTCCCCGGCGCACCGCGCCAGCGCAGAAACGTCCAGCGAGTCAGCCGGGAACCAGGAGGCTGCGCGATGAGCACCCCGACCAAGACGGTCTCGGCGGCGACGGGCCGTACAGGCCTGGATCCCGTGGAAGCTGCGATTGCGGCGATGGCTGCCGGCCAAGCAGTCATCGTGGTGGACAACGAAGACCGCGAGAACGAAGGCGACATCATTTTCGCTGCCGAACACGCCACGCCCGCCCTCATGGGGTGGACCATCAGGTATTCATCCGGCGTCATTTGCGTTCCGCTTGAAGCGGAACGTGCGGATGCCCTGGCGCTTCCGCCCATGGTGGAAGTCAATGAGGACGCCAAAGGTACTGCCTACACCGTTTCCTGCGACGCGGCCATCGGAGTGAGCACTGGTATCTCGGCCACGGACCGCGCGTTGACGGCCCGGATCCTCGCCGACCTGCAGAGCACTCCGGCGGCGATTACGCGCCCCGGGCATATTTTCCCGCTTCGGGCGGTTAATGGGGGAGTGCGTGAACGTCCGGGACACACGGAAGCAGCCGTGGACCTGTGTCGGCTTGCCGGACTTGCTCCGGTGGGCGTGATCGCTGAGTTGGTACATGACGATGGTGAAATGATGCGCCTGGACAGCTTGCGTGATTTTGCTGCCGAACACGGATGCCCCCTCATCTCCATTGAGGATCTGGTGGCATACGTTGACGCGGTAGAGTCCCAGACGGCACACGTTTCAGTGGCAGACGAGGAGAAGCGATGACCGCACCGACAACGCGCAGCAGCGGCGACACCGAGCCCACACCCCACCCGGTGAGCGGCGGCCCGATTGTCCAGCTGCCCACAGCCTTCGGGGACTTTGTAGCACAGGCCTGGACGGACCACGTTACGGGCGTGGAACACCTTGCCGTGAGTTCCCCCAACCCGCCTAGGGATGGCCAGGCACCACTGGTGCGCCTGCACTCCGAATGCCTCACTGGCGACGTCTTCGGATCTTATCGTTGCGATTGCGGCGAGCAATTGGCTTTCGCCCTGGAGCTCATCCACGCTGAGGGTGGAACGCTGTTGTACTTGCGCGGCCAGGAAGGGCGCGGCATTGGCCTCGCCAACAAGATCAAGGCCTATGCGCTGCAGGAAGCCGGTTTCGATACCGTCGAGGCCAACGAACAGCTGGGCCTGCCGGTAGACGCACGCTCCTACAGTGCCGCGGGTCAGATCCTGGCCGAGATGGGCCTGCATGAAGTCCGGTTGCTCAGCAACAATCCGGACAAGCAGAACCGTCTGGCCCAGGCTGGTGTCGCGGTGGTGGAAATGGTTCCCACCGAGGTTCCTTCGCGTGAACAGAACGTTCGCTATTTGCAGACCAAGAAAGACCGGATGGATCACCGTCTGACGCTCGAAACCGAGCCCGTCGGCAACGGAAAGACCCCGTCCCGAAGCCCCTTTGACAACGAACAAGACTGAACGGAATTCCAGCAAACAATGAGCGGACACGGCGCACCCACCATCGACCTCACCACCCTCAAGCCCGAGGAAACCTCGCAGCTCAAGCTCGCCATTGTGGCAGCAAGCTGGCATACCCAGATCATGGATGGACTGGTAGACGGTGCACTCCGCGCGGCCAAGGAAGCCGGCATCGCCGAGCCCACCCTGCTGCGCGTCCCCGGCAGCTTCGAACTCCCGGTTGCCGCGGCCCGGCTCGCACCGCACTTTGACGCCGTCGTGGCCCTCGGTGTGGTTATTCGCGGTGGAACGCCGCACTTTGAGTACGTATGCCAGGCCGCGACGTCGGGACTCACCGATGTCAGCGTCCGCACCGGCGTTCCGGTCGGGTTCGGCGTTCTGACCTGCGATACGGAACAGCAGGGCTTGGACCGCGCAGGCCTCCCGGGCTCCAACGAAGACAAGGGACACGAGGCAGTCACCGCGGCCCTTGCCACGGCAGTGACGCTGAAGCAGTACAGCTGACACTGAAGCCGTCGAGCTGACGCTGGGACAGCAAGCGTTGAAGGGGATGTGGGTGTGTCTTCACTCACATCCCCTTCGTCATGCAACGCCCCAACAAGCGGTGCCAGCCCCTAAGCAAGTAGTCTGTAGGGCGTGAAGAATTTCGAGACGCTGTTCGCAGAACTGAGTGAGAAAGCAGCGACCCGCCCGGCAGGCTCGCGTACGGTTGCCGAACTGGACTCCGGAATCCACGGCATCGGTAAGAAAGTGGTCGAAGAGGCCGCCGAAGTCTGGATGGCCGCCGAGTACGAATCCGATGAAGCCGCTGCCGAGGAAATCTCCCAGTTGCTGTACCACCTGCAGGTCCTCATGCTCGCCAAGGGCCTCAGCCTGGAAGACGTTTACAAGCATCTCTAGCCACGCCACTCCGCCTCAATGAGCGGAGCCAGCTGCGTGGCCGAAGTGCCTGAAAACCTCCATTCCAAACAGAAAGTCTCCCCCATGCTCCGTGTAGCAGTCCCCAACAAGGGATCCCTGTCAGAAGCCGCCTCTGCAATGTTGTCCGAGGCTGGGTACCGCCAGCGCCGCGACACCCGCGAACTGGTGATGGTTGATCCCGACAATGACATTGAGTTCTTCTTCCTGCGCCCCCGCGACATCGCGGTGTATGTGGGCCAGGGAACCCTGGACGTCGGAATCACCGGACGCGACCTCCTGCTTGACGCAAAGGTGGAAGCCGAAGAACTCCTTCCCTTGGGCTTTGCCCCTTCTACCTTCCGTTTCGCCGGCCCCGTAGGTGACTTCACCGGCGTCGAGCAGCTCGAAGGCAAGCGCCTCGCCACTAGTTACGACGGGCTCCTGCGCGACTATCTGGCGGATCGGGGTGTGAACGCCAAGGTGGTCCGACTGGACGGTGCCGTCGAGTCATCGGTGCGGCTCGGCGTTGCCGACGCCATTGCCGACGTCGTCGAGACCGGCAACACCCTCAAGGCAGCCGGGATGGAAATCTTCGGCGATCCCATTCTTAAGTCCGAGGCCGTGCTGATCAGGCGCACAGGTCCCGGTGGGGCCGCGAACGGCACTGCCAAGGAAATCGACGTCCTCATCCGGCGCCTGCAGGGCGTCCTTGTGGCGCGGCAGTACGTGCTGATGGACTACGACATCCGCAAGGACCTGGTGGAGGACGCTGCTGCGCTCACCCCCGGCCTTGAATCACCCACCGTTTCCCCCCTGCGGGACTCGGAATGGGTGGCCGTGCGTTCCATGGTCCCCAAGAAGGAAACCAACCGCATCATGGATGAGCTGTACGATCTGGGCGCCCGCGCCATCCTGGTCAGCAGCATCCACGCCTGCCGTATCTGACCGGATCCCCTGAGCAGCGCACAGCAGTATTAAGGAGCAGCACATGGCTGTAGCCGTACGCGTCATTCCCTGCCTGGACGTTGACGCCGGCCGCGTGGTCAAAGGCGTCAACTTCGAAGGCCTGAGGGACGCCGGAGACCCGGTGGAACTGGCCCATCGCTACGACAATGGCGGTGCAGATGAACTGACGTTCCTGGACGTCACCGCGTCATCGGGCAACCGCGAAACCACGTTCGATGTTGTGCGCCGCACCGCAGAGGAAGTCTTCATTCCGCTGACTGTGGGCGGCGGCGTCCGCGGCGTGGCAGAGGTGGACAAACTTCTGCGCTTCGGTGCGGACAAGGCATCGATCAACACCGCCGCTGTGGCCCGGCCTGAGGTCATCGATGAAATCACGCGCCACTTCGGGTCCCAGGTCCTGGTGCTCTCCGTGGATGCGCGCCGAACCCGCGAAGGCGACGCCCCGACGTCGTCCGGTTTTGAAGTCACCACCCACGGTGGCAGGACCGGGACGGGAATCGACGCCATCGCCTGGGCCAAGGAAGCCGCGGACCGGGGTGTGGGAGAGATCCTTTTGAACTCGATCGACGCTGACGGCACCAAGGACGGATTCGACCTTGAACTGATCCGCCTTGTCCGTGGTGCGGTCAACATCCCGATCATCGCCTCCGGTGGTGCCGGGAAGCCTGCGCATTTCCCGCCAGCCGTGGAAGCCGGAGCCGATGCTGTGCTGGCAGCTTCGGTGTTCCACTTCGGTCCGGATGACATGATCGCCCAAGTCAAAGCGGCTATCCGCGAGGCCGGCTTCGAAGTCAGGTAGCTCCGTCTGCCAAAAGCAACGCGGGGTCACTTTTGACCCATCTCCGCAAGGTTGATGGGCCAAAAGTGACCCCGCGTTGTCTGTCTTAAAGGCCGATGTCTGCAGTTTGCAAAAGCGCGACGGCGTCCGGCTGGCCTTCGAAGGTGACGAGGGCCTGGCTGGTGCGGCCATGGGCATGCATCAGCAACTCGCCGGGTTCGCCCACAATCGCTACCGACACTGGAGCGCGTTTGGCCACGTGCCGGGGGCCGGAGGGCCGCACCAGAACGATGCCGAGGTCCACGCCGCGGTAAAGGAAAGCCGCCCGCTTGATCAGTTCATCCCACAATGCATCCGAGTACGCTTCGTCGAGGGCCCGGGGTGCCCAGCGGTCACCCGCGCGGCGAATGTCCTCGGTGTGGACGAAATATTCGATGAGATTCGACGTTTCGTCCAGCGCCTTGATCTTCAAAGGGGAAAGGGCTGGGGGACCTGCGCGGAACGTTTTGACGAGCTCCGCGTAGTCGTCAGTTGTCTTGAGCTTGGCGGCAAGTTTGGCCGTGGCTTTGTCCGAAGCCTTGCCGAGGCTGGGGATCAGAAGGCCAATGCCCACGGCCGCTTTGCGTTCGCGCAGGTAAAGGTGCGCCGCAAGATCCCGGGTGAGCCACCCTTGGCAGAGCGTGGGGGAGTCAGGTCCGGCCGCCAGCAGGGTTTCGGCCAGTACTTCTCGGGAAGGATCGACGAAATGCATCACTTGTGAAACTAGCACGATCAGGGCAAGGTTGCGCAGTGGAACCGCCGCAGAATACGGCTCCCATCAAAGGCACTAGACTTGATCTGATGTCAGAGCAGTCCGCCCCCAGTCCAACTCCTGCCGTGGAGCTCTCCAGCGACCCCGCGGACACCCTGCCGCAGGAGATCGCCAGCGCCCTTAAACGCGACTCCGCAGGCCTTGTAGCCGCCATCATCCAGCAGCACGATACCCATGAGGTCCTCATGCTGGGCTGGATGGATGACGAGGCACTTCGCCGCACCATGACCACGGGACGCGTGACCTTTTACTCGCGCTCCCGTCAGGAATACTGGCGCAAGGGCGACACTTCCGGGCACGTACAGTTCGTGAAGTCAGTCGCCCTTGACTGCGACGGCGATGCCCTCCTGGTCCGCGTGGACCAGATCGGCGCAGCCTGCCACACCGGTACCCGGACCTGCTTCGACGGGCGCGACTTTTCGGTCGTAACGGGCCACCGCGATTAAGGCATCACCCAGTTTCCCTGACGCACCACCTAAGACCAAAGGCGGAGAACAATAGCCATGCAGGACCTTGGAATCATCAGCCCGGGCCTGGAAGAGTTCCGCGAACTCGCCGTCCACAGCCGTGTCATCCCCGTCCGACTCAGAGTCCTGGCCGACGCCGAGACTCCCATCGGCCTGTACCGTAAGCTCGCCAAGGGCCAGCCCGGAACATTCCTCCTTGAGTCGGCAGCGGTTGGCGGTGCCTGGTCGCGCTATTCCTTCATTGGCGCCAAGTCCCGCGCCACGCTGACCACCAAGGATGGCCAGGCACACTGGATCGGTGAGCCGCCAGTAGGCGTTCCCGTGGCCGGCAACCCGGTGGAAGCAGTCCGCGACACCATCGCCGCGCTGCAAACCGATCGTTTTGAAGGCCTGCCGCCCTTTACTTCCGGCCTGGTTGGTTTCCTGGGTTGGGAAGCCGTGCGCCATTGGGAGAAACTGACGGCACCGCCGGAAGACGACCTCCAGCTGCCTGAAATGGCCCTGAACCTGGTCACCGACATGGCAGTTCACGACAATGTGGACGGCACTGTCCTCCTGATCGCCAACGCGATCAACTTCGACAACAGTTCCGAGCGTGTGGATGACGCCTGGCACGACGCCGTGGCCCGGGTTAAGGCGCTGCTGGACCAGGTCAGTACGCCTGTTGCCCAGCCGATCTCGGTGCTGGAGCCGGCCGCATTGGATTTCGCGTCGAGCGTGCAGGAGCGCTGGGACGAGGCCAAGTACCTGGAAGCCATCGATCGCGGCAAGGAAGCGATCGTCGATGGCGAGGTCTTCCAGGTAGTCATTTCGCGCCGCTTCGAAATGGAGTGCAAGGCCGACCCCCTGGACGTTTACCGCGTACTGCGCAACACCAACCCGAGCCCGTACATGTATATCTTCAGCCTCGAAGATGCTGACGGCCGCGAGTACTCGATCGTGGGTTCCTCGCCGGAGGCGTTGGTGACGGTAACCGGCGGCGAAGTCATCACGCACCCAATCGCCGGCTCGCGTCCCCGTGGCAAGACTGTTGAAGCTGACAAAGCCTTGGCCACGGAACTTTTGGCCGACCAGAAGGAACGGGCCGAGCACCTCATGTTGGTGGACCTGTCCCGTAACGACCTCTCCAAGGTCTGCGTTGCCGGCACGGTTGACGTCACCCAGTTCATGGAGGTGGAGCGGTTCAGCCACATCATGCACTTGGTGTCCACCGTGGTAGGCGAGTTGGCTCCGCATGCCAAGGCCTACGACGTCCTCAAGGCAACGTTCCCGGCAGGTACCCTTTCCGGTGCCCCGAAACCACGGGCGTTGCGCCTCCTGGACGAACTCGAACCCCACCGCCGCGGTATCTATGGTGGCGTTGTGGGTTACCTGGACTTTGCCGGTGACATGGACATGGCGATTGCCATCCGTTCTGCGTTGCTGCGTGAAGGCCGGGCCTACGTGCAGGCCGGCGGCGGGATTGTTGCTGACTCACACAAGCCGTCGGAAGCACTTGAAACTGTGAACAAGGCTGCTGCGCCGCTTCGGGCCGTGCACACGGCCGGTTCGCTGCAGAATATTTCCGCCGAGACAGTGCGGGACGCAGGAACCGTCGACGGTGGGACGCCCACCTCATGACCGCTGAAGCACCGGGACCGACGGCGAGCACATCGCCGCGTTGGGCACGGAAGTCAACGCTTGTTCTTGCAACGGCACTTCTGGCACTCGCTGTCTTTGGAACCACCACACAGACCTGGATCGAGGTCCGTCTTGATCCGACAGCTGCCTCCAACAGTGACCTCCACGTACAAGGCAGCAAGGCAGCCACGGCCGTTACCGCACTGGCACTTGTAGCACTTGCCGGTGGGTTGGCGGCCTCCATCGCGGGGCGGATCGCCCGCTGGATCATCGCGGCCCTTCTTGCCCTGTCCGCTGCCGGGATTATCCTCGCAGCCGCTACGGTCCTGTCCGATCCTCTCGGCGCAGCCCAGGGTTCCATCGCTGCGGCAACCGGCATCTCGGGAGGTCAGGCGAGCGTGGCCACAACGGTCTTCCCCGTGCTGGCAATCGTGGCCGGTGCCCTGCTTGCAGTCTGTGCAGTGGTCTTGCCGCTGGCGGGACGGTATTGGAAAACCCGCACCAAGTACGACGCCGCTGCCGTCAAGGAACGCGGTAGCGGACCTGTAGACGAGATCGACAGTTGGGACAGTCTTTCCCGCGGCGAAGACCCAACCTAGGCCGCCCAGCAATCTTTCGGGCCGGTATGGCGCAACATAAGCGTCAGCGCCGGTCCTGACGTCGGACGATGTCCCGGCCGCCGTCAATAAATGGCAGAATGTAAGCAGTATTCATCCCGAGGAGATTCCACATGAGCAAAACCACAGTGTCCGCAAACCAAGCTACCTCCACCATGGCCAGCCACGCTGATGCCATCGGCCACGGTAACAGCCCGGCTGCCTGGACCTGCGTGATTGTGATGCTGGTCGGCGCCCTGATTTCCTCCATTGCTTTCGTCATCGCCAGCACCCCCATCTTCATCGGTGGTGTTGTGGTCATGGTGGCCGGCCTCATCGTAGGTTGGGCCATGCGCAAGGCCGGCTACGGAGTGGGTGGCAGCAAGCTGCAGAACAACGGCCACTAATCGTGACCGTTCTTGACGACATCATCGTCGGCGTCAAGGAGGACATGGAGGCCCGCCGCCGGCTTATGTCCCTCGTTGAGCTGAAGGACCGTGCTGCAGGCGCAGCACCCGCGCGTGACGCGTGGGCTGCCCTGGGTGGTCCTTCCTCGAACCGCGACGATCTCAAGGTCATCGCTGAAATCAAGCGTCGTAGCCCCTCCAAAGGCGATCTCGCACCCATTGATGACCCCGCCTCGCTCGCGGTGCAGTACGAACATGGCGGAGCTTCGGTCATCAGCGTCCTTACCGAGAAGCGACGTTTCGGCGGGTCGCTGGCAGATCTCGATGCCGTACGTGCCGCCGTCGATATTCCCTTGCTGCGCAAGGACTTCACGGTGGACGAGTACCAGATCTGGGAAGCCCGCGCCCATGGCGCGGACCTCATTCTGCTGATCGTTGCGGCCTTGTCCGACTCGGAGCTGGCTGACTTCAGCGCCCTCAGCCATGAGCTTGGCATGAACGTGCTGGTGGAAACGCACACCGAAGAGGAAATTGAGCGTGCCGTCGCTGCGCAGGCCAAAATCATCGGCATTAACGTCCGCAACCTGAAGACGCTCGACGTCGACCGCTCAGTTTTCGGTTCACTGGCCGGTTTGATTCCGGCTGAGGCATTGATTGTCGCGGAGTCCGGCGTGCGGACGGCCGAGGATGTTACGCACTATGCCGCGAGTGGCGCCAACGCCATTTTGGTGGGGGAGGCGCTGGTTAGCGACTCAACCCCGCGCGAACGCATCACCGAATTCAAGGCAGCTGGAGCTGCCGCCATCGCCGTCAGGAACTGAGGCAGTACCTGAAGCAAGGCGACAGCCATGAGGCAGCCCGGGCATGTGCCTGCGGCTGCCTTGTGGCACGTGGAACTACCCGATGAACTAACTGGAACAGGACGGTGAGACTGATGGTGGACGCGCCAACAGCCAGCTCGGAAGAGAATGCGGCCGACGCATTCCTGCAAGGTGGCCATTCGCTGCGCAACGCGAGCGGGCCGTACTTCGGTAACTACGGTGGCCGTTGGATGCCCGAGTCACTTATCGCCGCACTCGACGAAGTCCAGGACACGTTCGAGAAAGCCAAGGCCGATCCCGAGTTCCTCGCGGAGTTGAAGGACCTCAACAAGAACTACTCCGGGCGTCCGTCGCTGCTGACAGAGGCCAAACGCTTCTCCAAGCACGCTGGTGGCGCGAGGATTTTCCTGAAGCGTGAAGACCTCAACCACACCGGTTCCCACAAGATCAACAACGTCCTGGGGCAAGCCCTCCTGGCCAAGCGCATGGGCAAGACCCGGGTTATTGCTGAAACCGGTGCAGGCCAGCATGGCGTTGCCAGTGCCACGGCGGCAGCCCTCCTGGGCCTTGAGTGCGTTGTCTACATGGGCGCGGAGGACTGCCGCCGCCAGGCCTTGAACGTTGCCCGCATGCAACTGCTCGGCGCCACCGTTGTTCCCGTGACCAACGGTTCGCAGACCCTCAAGGACGCCATCAACGACGCCCTGCGGGATTGGGTTTCGAACGTGGAGACCACCCATTACCTGCTGGGTACCGCTGCCGGAGCCCACCCGTTCCCTGCCATGGTCCGCTTCTTCCACGAAGTGATCGGCGAGGAAGCCCGCGCCCAGATCCTGGATCAGACCGGCAAGCTGCCCGACGCCATCTGTGCCTGCATTGGTGGTGGCTCCAATGCCATCGGCCTGTTCCACAGCTTCCTGGACGACGCTTCCGTGAAGATCTACGGCTTTGAGGCAGGTGGCGAAGGCGTTGAGACCGGGCGTCACGCCGCAGCAATCTCCCTGGGACGTCCCGGTGTGCTGCATGGTGCCCGTTCTTACCTGATGCAGGACGAAGACGGCCAGACCATCGAATCACACTCGATCTCTGCCGGACTGGACTACCCCAGCGTTGGACCGGAGCACTCGTACCTGGCGGACATCGGACGCGTGACATACGAGCCCATCACGGACACCGAAGCCATGGACGCCTTCAGCCTCCTGTGCCGGACCGAGGGCATCATCCCCGCTATCGAGTCTGCGCACGCGCTTGCCGGTGCCATCAAAGTGGGCCAGCGCCTCACCGAGGGCAAAGAGGACCCCTCCGAAATCTCCGTGATCGTGAACCTGTCCGGTCGCGGGGACAAAGACGTGGAAACCGCAGCCGCATGGTTCAACATGTTGGACGAAGAAGGTCACGTCAAGGGGACCACCCTGTCTACCCGCAAGCCCAAAGGTCCTGCAGAACGCACCTCCGAAGCAGCCGTGGACGTAAACGAGGACCAGAACTGATGACTGAACAATTCGCCAGCAAATCCGCTGCAGCTATCGACCGCGCCAAGGCCGAGGGTCGGGCAGCCCTTGTCGGATACCTTCCGGCGGGCTACCCCACAGTCCAGGACAGCATCGAAGCCGGCATTGCCCTGGCACGGAACGGTGCCGACCTCATCGAGATCGGTATTCCCTACTCCGATCCCGTGATGGACGGACCTGTCATCCAGGCTGCCACCACGGAAGCGATCAACAACGGTTTCCGGGTCGCCAATGTCTTCGACGTCGTTGCAGGGATCACTGCCGCTACTGACGCCGCCGTGTTGGTCATGACCTACTGGAACCCCGTCATGCGCATGGGCGTGGATGAGTTCTCCCGCCGCCTTGCTGAATCCGGGGGAGCAGGCCTTATTACTCCGGACCTTATTCCGGATGAGGCCAGTGAGTGGTTCGAGGCTTCGGACAAGTACGGACTGGACAGGGTCTTCCTGGTGGCTCCGTCATCTACGCCCGAACGCCTGGATATGACTGTCAAGGCCAGCCGCGGCTTTGTGTATGCCGTCTCCATCATGGGTGTGACCGGTACACGCCAGTCGGTCAGCAGCACAGCCGAAGACGTCGTGGCACGTGCCCACGCTGCAGGTGCTGAACGGGTTTGCGTTGGCCTCGGTGTTTCCAACCCGGATCATGTCCGCGAGATAGCTGCCTACGCTGACGGCGTGATCGTCGGCACCGCGCTCGTGGCGGCCCTCCGCGACGGCGGCGTTGACGCCGTCGGCCAACTCACCAAGAACCTCAGCGCCGGCTTGGGCCGCGCAGCTGCAGACGCCTAGGAAAAGGAAACAGCGAAGCCCAATGCAGACCGTCCTCCACGCAGCGGCAATGGTTCCACTGAGCATCCCGAGCCCATCGTGGTCCGGTTTCGACATTCCGCTGCCGTGGGGGACGCTGCGTATCCACGCATACGCCCTCTGCATCCTGGCGGGCATCATCATCGGCCTATGGTTGACGTCAGCCCGATGGAAGCGCCGTGGAGCCCCCGACGGGAGCCTGTGGGATATCGCCATTTGGGCGATTCCTTTCGGCATCATCGGTGGCCGGCTTTACCACGTGTTTTCGTCCCCGGATGCGTACTTTGGCCCTGGGTTCGACGGCACAGGTGACCTCTCCCTGATTCCGCAGATACAGCGAGGCGGCCTGGGTATTTGGGGCGCAGTGCTGCTTGGCGCCGTGGGTGCCTGGATCGGTTGCCGTCGGGCAGGTGTCAAGCTCACGGCCTTCTTGGATGCCGCGGCTCCTGGATTGCTGCTTGCCCAGGCGATCGGACGTTGGGGCAACTGGTTCAACCAGGAACTCTTCGGTGCCCCCACCACCTTGCCGTGGGGACTCCAGATCGACCCCGCCAACGCCAACTTCCCAGTGGGTATGCCTGCGGACACGCTCTTCCATCCGACGTTCCTCTATGAATTCCTGTGGAACATCCTGGGCGTCGCAATTCTGCTCCTGCTGGACCGGAAGTTCCACTTCCGCCGAGGACGCCTGTTCTGGCTCTACGCGATGTATTACACGCTTGGCCGCGTGTGGATCGAAGCGCTCAGGATTGACGACGCCGAGCAGATCAACCTCTTCGGGATCACCACCAGACTGAACGTGTGGACGAGCATCTTCGTCTTCATTGCGGCGCTGGTTATCTTCCTTGTTCTCGGCAGGGGAGGGCGACCGCAGCCCGATACACCTTATTTACCGGGCCGAGAGCCTGAAGCCACGCCAGCCAAAGATGAGGCATCCGTGACGAGCGTCACCAGTCATGATGTGGACCCATCTGTCTCGGATAGTGGTTCCCGTGGTAATCTCCCAGATAACCAAAGCGATCCGGGCCACGTTGACGAGCCGCAGGATGCAGCAGGAGATTCCGCGAAGGACACAACGTCCAAGGCGGAATCGGAATCTGCTGCGACTGCCGCAAGGAAGGCCCCCGGATCCTCGCTGGAAGCTGACGACACCAAGTAGTCGCTTCCGGCAAAGGGGCAACAGAGTCACCGCTCGTAGGGCCCAGTCCACAGCGTCGTGGCACCCCGGAAACCGGATCGCAGCATACCGATGTTCACTGGTCAAGCCGGGGCCAGTGGTCTGCGTAACTGTTAGTTGCGCTTGATTGGCTGGCCTACAATTCCAATAACTAGCGCTTTGTTGTGCCCATCACAAGGGCATGCAAGGTGGGGCCAACGTTGTCCCTTCCATACGCACGATCACGAGGAAGGACGTCTCCCATGACCCATCTTCATAACCCCGGTTGGTCCGAAAATATCGAACCGCAGGGTGCCATGTCTCCATTCAAGCGCTTTGCTGCGCTTCCGGAGGCCCGGGGTCTTTACAACCCGGACAAGGAGAAGGACGCCTGCGGCCTGGCAATTATTGCCACGCTCCGCGGGGAACCGGGATACGACATCGTGGAAGCGGCTCTGACTGCGCTCCGCAATCTCGAACACCGCGGCGCCGTGGGCGCCGATGAAGGTACTGGCGACGGTGCGGGCCTGCTGATGCAGGTTCCGGACGAGTTCTTCAGGGCCGTCACCGAATTCGAACTGCCCGCTCCGGGCCAGTACGTGGTGGGTACCGCCTTCCTTCCTGCTGAATCGCGCGAAGCAGCTACGGCCAAGGCCGGTATTGAAGCGCTGGCAGCGGATGAAGGCCTTACGGTCCTTGGCTGGCGTGAAGTTCCCGTGGTCGCAGACCTCGTGGGTGCCATGGCACGGGCATGTATGCCGTACTTCTCGCAGCCCTTCTTTGCATCCGCTACCGGTGAGCAGCTTGAGCGCAACGAACTTGACTCCCGTGCCTGGCGAATCCGTAAGCGCGCCCAGAACAAGTACGGCGTGTACTTCCCCTCGCTGTCCTCGCGCACCATTGTGTACAAGGGCATGCTGACGACGGCCCAGTTGGAGCCGTTCTACCCCGACCTTTCGGATCAGCGTTTCAAGACGAAGCTGGCCATTGTCCACTCACGCTTCTCCACGAACACTTTCCCGTCGTGGCCTCTGGCGCAGCCGTTCCGCACCATCGCCCACAACGGTGAAATCAACACGGTCAAGGGCAACCGCAACTGGATGCGCGCACGCCAGTCGCAGTTGGCCAGCCCGCTGCTGGGTGACACCCCTGAAGAGCTGTACCCGATCTGCACCCCAGGTGCCTCGGACTCTGCCTCCTTCGACGAAGTAGCCGAACTCCTTTGGCTGTCCGGCCGGCCGATCACGCACTCGATCATGATGATGATCCCGGAGGCGTGGGAGAACCACGCCACCATGGATCCGGCACGCCGCGCGTTCTACGAATACCACTCACTGCTCATGGAGCCGTGGGATGGTCCTGCTGCTGTCTCCTTCACTGACGGCAACCTCGTCGGCGCAACGCTGGACCGTAATGGCCTGCGCCCCGGACGCTACTGGATCACTGAAGACGGCCTGATCGTTTTTGCCTCGGAAGTGGGCGTTATCGAGGTTGAGCCTTCCAACGTGGTGAAGAAGGGTCGCGTTGCCCCGGGCAAGATGTTCCTGGTGGACACCGAAGCCGGCCGCATCATCGACGACGCCGAGGTCAAGGCCGAGGTCGCCGCAGCCAACCCGTGGGCCGAATGGCTCAAGGACAACCTGATCGACATCAACGAGCTCCCCGAGCGCGAGCACGTACGCCACACCGCTGCATCGGTGAACATCCGCCAGCGGACCTTCGGTTACACCACTGAAGAATTGAAGATCCTGCTCGGCCCCATGTCCCGCACGGGGGCTGAGCCCCTGGGTGCCATGGGTTCTGATACACCGGTTGCCGTGCTGTCCAAGCGCCCGCGCTTGCTGTTTGACTACTTCGTGCAGTCCTTCGCCCAGGTCACCAACCCGCCGCTGGACGCCATCCGCGAAGAGTTGGTCACGTCACTGAAGTGCGCCATCGGACCCAACGGCAACCTTTTGGATGGCAAGCAGGTCCGCCAACCGCAGATCTCCCTGCCGTTCCCCGTGATCAACAACGATCAACTCGCCAAGATCTCGAACATCGAAAACGCCGACGGCGATCGCATCGCCATGAAGGTACGTGGCCTTTACCGCCCGGAGGGTGGGGAAGCGGCACTGCGTGCCCGTCTGACAGAGATCTGCGAGCAGGTTTCCGGCGCGATCAACCGTGGCGTGCAGTACGTTGTGCTGTCCGACCGCGACTCGAACGCGCAGTGGGCACCCATTCCGTCGCTCCTGCTTGTCAGCGCTGTCCACCACCACCTGCTCCGCAGTGCCAATCGCACCAAGACGGCACTCGTGGTTGAGGCCGGCGATGTCCGCGAGACGCACCACGTTGCCGTGCTCATTGGCTATGGCGCATCGGCAGTCAACCCCTACCTCGCCATGGAATCGGTTGAACAGCTGATCTCCAACGGCGACGTTGAGGGCGTGACTCCGGAAGACGGCGTTTACAACCTCATCAAGGGCCTCGGCAAGGGTGTGCTGAAGATCATGTCCAAGATGGGCATCTCCACAGTTGCTTCCTACACCGGCGCCCAGACGTTCGAGGCACTGGGCCTGTCGCAGGAACTCGTTGACGAATTCTTCTCGGGTACGCACTCCCAGCTGGGTGGCGTGGGCCTGGACGTCATTGCCGCGGAAGTTTCGGCACGCCACCAGATGGCGTACCCGGAGGGCGGCATCGAGCACCCGCACCAGCCGTTGCTCGGCGGCGGCGAATACCAGTGGCGCCGCGACGGCGAACCGCACCTCTTCAACCCGGAGACGGTGTTCCGCCTGCAGCACGCCACCCGTGAGCGTCGCTACGACATCTTCAAGGCCTACACCAAGGGCGTTGACGATCAGTCCGAGAACCTGATGACCCTGCGTGGGTTGCTCAAGTTCAAGAGTGACGTCCGTCCGGCCGTGCCGCTTGAGGAAGTGGAGTCCGTCTCCAGTATCGTCAAGCGTTTCTCCACCGGCGCCATGAGCTACGGCTCCATCTCCAAGGAAGCCCACGAGACTCTTGCCATCGCCATGAACCGTTTGGGCGCCAAGTCCAATACGGGTGAAGGTGGCGAAGACGTTGACCGTCTGCTGGATCCGGAGCGCCGCTCTGCCATCAAGCAGATTGCTTCCGGCCGCTTCGGTGTCACCAGCCTGTACCTGACCAACGCTGACGACATCCAAATCAAGATGGCACAGGGCGCCAAGCCCGGCGAGGGTGGCCAGTTGATGGCCCAGAAGGTCTACCCCTGGGTAGCCCGCACGCGCCACTCGACGCCCGGTGTCGGACTCATTTCCCCGCCCCCGCACCACGACATCTACTCGATCGAAGACCTCGCGCAGCTCATCTACGATGCCAAGCGCGCCAACCCTTCGGCCCGTGTGCACGTGAAGCTGGTTTCGGAAGTCGGGATCGGCACGGTGGCCTCCGGCGTGACGAAGGCGAAGGCCGACGTCGTGCTTGTTTCAGGTCACGACGGCGGTACGGGCGCCTCGCCGCTGAACTCGCTGAAGCATGCAGGTGTGCCGTGGGAACTTGGCCTTGCCGAGACCCAGCAGACCCTCATGCTCAATGGCCTCCGTGACCGCGTGGTGGTGCAGGTTGACGGTCAGCTCAAGACCGGCCGCGACGTGGTCATTGCCGCCCTGCTGGGTGGAGAAGAGTTCGGTTTCGCAACGGCTCCGCTGGTTGTCTCCGGCTGCATCATGATGCGCGTTTGCCACTTGGACACCTGTCCCGTTGGTGTTGCTACCCAGAACCCGGAATTGCGTTCGCGGTTCAATGGCAAGCCCGAGTTCGTGGTCAACTTCTTCGAGTTCCTCGCAGAAGAAGTCCGCGAAATCCTGGCAGAGCTCGGGTTCCGCAGCCTCGAAGAGGCGATCGGCCACGCCGAGGTCCTGGACACCCGCGAAGCGATCGACCACTGGAAGGCCGAGGGCCTGGACCTGGATCCGATCCTGCACGGCCTTGAGTTTGACGACGACGTGCCGCTGCGCAACATGACTACCCAGAACCACGAGCTGGACAAGCACTTCGACCAGCGGCTCATCACCATGGCCGCCGAAGCGCTCAGCGACCGCATGCCCGTCAAGATCACCCTTGACGTCATCAACACGGACCGTTCTGTGGGCACGATGCTCGGCCATGTGGTGACCAAGACGTTCGGTACCGATGTGCTGGCGACGGACACGATCGACATCACGCTCAACGGCACCGCTGGCCAGTCACTTGGCGCCTTCCTGCCTGCGGGCATCACGCTGCGCATGTACGGTGACTCCAACGACTACGTGGGCAAGGGCCTCTCCGGCGGACGCATTATCGTCCGCCCGGACCGCACCAACGTGTTCCAGGCGGAGCGCAACGTCATTGCCGGCAACGTCATCGGTTACGGCGCAACGAGCGGCGAGATGTTCCTGCGCGGCCAGGTTGGTGAACGCTTCCTGGTGCGTAACTCCGGTGCGACCGCCGTCGTCGAAGGTATTGGCGATCACGGATGCGAGTACATGACCGGTGGCCAAACACTGATCATTGGCCGTACCGGACGCAACTTCGGTGCCGGCATGTCCGGTGGTACCGCTTACGTGCTGGACCTGCAGCATGAGCGTGTCAACAAGGATGCGCTGGACTCCGGCGAACTTCAGCTCCTTGAGCTGGACGCCGAGGACCGCGACATCGTCCACGGCCTGCTCACCAAGCACGCCGAGGAAACCGAATCCGTCCTGGCCGGCCGTCTGCTCGAGAACTTCGACGACACCGCCGCCCGCATCACCAAAGTACTGCCGCGCGACTACGCCGCAGTCCTGCAAACCCGTCTCGACGCCATCGAAGAGGGCCTTGACCCCGACGGCGAAGAAGTATGGTCTCGAATCCTGGAGGTAACCGGTGGCTGATCCACGCGGATTTCTGAAAGTCCGGCAGCGCGAGACGCAGCCACGCCGTCCCGTTCCGGTCCGCATCATGGACTGGAAAGAAGTGTACGAAGCGCAGGAAAAGGGCGTCCTGAAGAGCCAGGCAGGCCGCTGCATGGACTGTGGCGTACCGTTCTGCCACCAGGGCTGCCCGCTGGGCAACCTCATTCCAGAGTGGAACGACCTCGTGTGGCGGGACAAGGGTGAGGAAGCGATTGAACGCCTCCACGCCACGAACAACTTCCCCGAGTTCACAGGCCGTTTGTGCCCGGCACCCTGCGAAGCGTCCTGCGTGCTGGGTATCAACCAGCCTGCCGTGACCATCAAGCAGGTTGAGGTTTCCATCATCGATGAAGCCTTCGACAACGACTGGGTCCACCCCCTTCCGCCGACGCGCCTCACTGGCAAGACGGTTGCCGTGGTGGGGTCCGGTCCTGCAGGCCTCGCAGTTGCACAGCAGCTGACCCGCGTTGGTCACACGGTTGCCGTGTACGAGCGTGACGACAAGATCGGCGGCCTGCTCCGCTACGGCATCCCCGACTTCAAAATGGAGAAGGAACAGGTTGACCGCCGCCTGGAGCAGATGAAGGCCGAAGGCACCCGCTTCCGCACCGGCGTCGCAGTCGGTACGGACGTGACCTGGGAACAGCTGCGCCGTCGTTACGACGCCGTCGTGATTGCTACCGGTGCAACCGTCCCGCGCGATCTGCCGATTCCGGGCCGTGACCTTGAAGGCGTGCACTTCGCCATGGACTACCTGGTTCCTTCCAACCGCGTAGTGGCGGGGGAGAGTCCGGAAAATCACATCGACGCCCGTGGCAAGCACGTGGTCATCCTTGGTGGTGGCGACACCGGCGCGGACTGCATCGGTACAGCGCACCGTCACCAGGCGGCTTCCGTTACGACGCTCGCGATCGGCAAGCAGCCGCCTCTTGAGCGTGCAGGTCACCAGCCGTGGCCGACGTTCCCCACACTCTTCGAGGTCGCCAGCGCCCACGAAGAAGGCGGCGAACGTACCTACCTGGCGTCCACCGTGGAGTTTGTTGGCGAGAATGGCAAGCTCACCGGGGTCAAGGTTGCCGAGACGGAGTTCGTGGATGGCAAGCGCCTCCCGAAGGCCGGGACCGAGCGGATCATTCCCGCTGACCTCGTCTTCCTGAGCCTCGGCTTCACCGGTGCTGAACCGTCCGGTATCACCGAGCAGGTCAGTGCAGAATTCGACGGTCGGGGCAACGTAGCCCGCGACGGCTACTACATGACGAACACCGAGGGTGTGTTTGTTGCCGGTGACGCCGGACGTGGCCAGTCCCTGATTGTGTGGGCCATTGCCGAAGGCCGTGCGTGTGCGGCAGCAGTGGACAAGTTCCTCATGGGAAGCACAATCCTTCCGGCACCGGTCGCCCCCACCGACCGGGCAATCGCGGTCTTATAGCGCCGGCAGGAATGATCTTTAACTCAATCAGCAGCACACTACTTAGGGTAGGTATATGAGACGCGCGAAAATTGTGGCAACTTTCGGCCCGGCAATCTCCAGCTATGACAACACTCTTGCAGTGCTGGAAGCCGGCGTTGACGTTGCCCGCATGAACATGAGCCACGGCGACTACTCCGTGCATGACATCACCTACGAGAATGTCCGCAAGGCTGCGGCGCAACTGCACAAGCCCGTTGCCATCATGGCTGACCTCCAGGGTCCCAAGATCCGTCTTGGCCGCTTTGTTGACGGCCCGCACGAGCTGGCTGTTGGCGACATCTTCACCATCACCACCGAAGACGTCCCCGGCACCAAGGACATCTGCTCCACTACGCTTAAGAGCCTCACCGAAGACGTCAACGTGGGCGACGCCCTGTTGATCGACGACGGCAAGGTTGCCCTTCGCGCCATCGAAGTTGACGACGTCAAGGTTGTTGCCACCGTTACAGTCGGTGGCAAGGTGTCCAACAACAAGGGCATCAACCTGCCCGGTGTTGCCGTCAACGTCCCCGCACTGAGCGAAAAGGACGAGGACGACCTCCGTTGGGCCCTCAAGCGTGGCGTGGACCTGGTTGCCTTGTCTTTCGTCCGGGATGCCTCCGACATCAAGCGCGTCCACGAAATCATGGACGAAGAAGGCCGCCGCGTTCCGGTGATCGCCAAGATCGAAAAGCCCCAGGCCGTGGACCAGCTCCACGAAATCATCGATGCGTTCGACGCCATCATGGTTGCCCGTGGTGACCTCGGTGTTGAGCTCCCGCTCGAAGAGGTGCCGATCGTCCAGAAGCGCGCCATTGAACTGGCACGCCGCTGGGCCAAGCCGGTCATCGTGGCAACTCAGGTCCTGGAATCCATGATCGACAACCCGCGTCCGACGCGTGCCGAGGCTTCTGACTGCGCAAACGCAGTTCTCGACGGCGCCGATGCAGTCATGCTGTCCGGTGAAACATCGGTGGGTCAGTACCCCATCGAAACCGTCAAGGTCATGGCCAGGATCATCGAGTCCACCGAAGAACACGGCCTCGAGCGCGTCCCCCCGCTGGGCACCAAGCCCAAGACCCGCGGTGGCGCCATCACCCGTGCCGCCGTCGAAATCGCCGACCAGCTGGACGCAAAGTACATCTGTACTTTCACCCAGTCCGGTGACTCGGCACGCCGTTTGTCGCGTCTGCGCCCGGTCAAGCCGGTCTTCGCGTTCACGCCTGTTGAGCACGTCTGGAACCAACTCGCCCTCACCTGGGGCATCCAGCCGGTACTGGTCCCCACCGTGGGCCACACCGACGAAATGACCGCACAGGTTGACCGCAGCCTCCTCGACATGAAGATCGTCGAAGAAGGTGACCTGGTGGTCATCGCTGCCGGTTCCCCTCCCGGACAGGCCGGTTCCACGAACTCGCTGAAGGTCCACAAGGTGGGCGACCTCGCCGACACGTCCTCCGTGGACGCGTCGCGCAAGGAGCCCGTTGGCCCGTGGCCTGAAAAGAAAAGCAAGACCAGGGCCTAGGTTCCTGGCTCAGGCTTGAGTGAAGCGGGTCCTGCCAACATTGCGTTGGCGGGGCCCGCTTTGTTTTGCGTTGTTTTGGCCCTTAGGCGGGATTCTTCCCTTGGGCGGGCACGACGGCGGCCGGTCACCTATCGCGTAGGTGACCGGCCGCCGTCGTTGACTGCTTGGTGCTAGTTGACCTGGTTGATGATCGTTTCAGCAACCTCACGCATGCTCAGGCGACGGTCCATGGACGTCTTCTGGATCCAGCGGAAGGCCTCCGGCTCCGTGAGGCCCATCTTGGTGGTCAGGAGGCTCTTGGCGCGCTCCACGAGCTTGCGGGTGGCGAACTGCTCCTGGAGATCGGAAACCTCGTTCTCAAGCGCCTTGATCTCCTCGTGGCGCGAGAGAGCGATCTCGATGGCCGGGATGAGGTCAGCCGGCGTAAACGGCTTCACAACGTAAGCCATGGCGCCGGCGTCGCGGGCACGCTCCACGAGTTCCTTCTGGCTGAAAGCAGTCAGCAGAACTACGGGGGCGATGCGGGCCTTGACGATCTTCTCTGCCGCTGAGATGCCATCCATGACGGGCATCTTCACATCCATGAGGACGAGGTCCGGCTTCAGCTCTTCGGCCAACTGCACGGCCTTCTCGCCGTTGTCTGCCTCGCCGACGACGTCGTACCCTTCGCCCTTCAGGATCTCAATAATGTCCAAGCGGATGAGGGTCTCATCCTCGGCTACGACGACGCGTCGGGCCAGTTGGGCTGCGGGTGTGGACTCCGTCTGTTCGGTCACGGGATCTCCTTGAAAAGGTTCGGCGGGTTCATGTCCATCTTAGTGTGGACCGCTGCGGCACATGATTTTGTTGCACTCGCGCGCCCAGTTCTGAAAAACAGCCTATCTGCATGTAGAGTAGTTTCGCGTGCTGGGAAAGGATCGCGTTGCTCACAGCAATGAGAGCAGTCAGCGAGAATTAACTTCCCGGTAATCCGCGCCCGAGTGGCGGAATTGGCAGACGCGCCGCACTCAAAATGCGGTATCGAAAGGTGTGTGGGTTCGAGTCCCACCTCGGGCACAGCATACCCCCTCGTCAGAGGGGTTTTTGCTTTTAAGTGTGTACAAAGCTGGACAAATGCCTCTGCCTCACGGCCCCGGGATGGTGCCTGGCCGCCGGGTGCGGCCTGTTTAGTTTGGTGGGGGAACGGGTTCAGCGTCCTGGCTGGTGGGCGCTCCGCTGGTTCTCAGTCGGTGTCACGCGGATTCCTCCTTCGGTTCTGTCTGGTAGGTCTGGGGTGGCCTACACCTCTTCGTGGGGTGGGGGATTTGGTACGGCATGACTTCGAGAGACTTCTGTTTCGACGGTCCGTGCCATGGGATTTCCGTCCCATCGCGGCGCCGACGGGGGGTTTGTCCGGCCAAAGGGGGTGTGTACATTGTGCACACCCAAGTCTGTTTGTTTCTGACCACGGTCTGCTCACTTTCTTGCCTTCACTTGTTCATCCCGCGTGCCGTCATCGGCGACATGACTTGCCGTCCGAAGCCCTGCTGCGTTGGCGCTCCGTCTCATCTCCTCTGAGCAACTGCATTCCAAGGAAGAGGGGGCGTTAGCAAGTCTTTGTTGGCTTAAGTTGCTGAAATTGTCAGGTTGCGGCCTATGACTGCGGGTTTCTGCGATGAGACATCGGCGATTTAAGCCCTAGCATGACGAAAATCCTCGCCGGATCTGACGTCAGGTTGGGGTGTGGTTGGCCAGACACGTTCGCGTCTTTCCAATGACCTGTTGAACCCGGCTAGCACGAGATGCACGCACGCAGTCAAGGCGGCCACCAGAAGCCACTCCGGTATGTATCCGAACCAGGTCACTTGCCGTGCAACTGATTCGTGTCTCAGGCGGATGTTGTTGTGAAGCCTAACTGTCGGTGTCCCGTTCACGGGGCGAAAGGACTGAACAAGACAGCGCAGATTCCGAGTAATGAAAGGATAATGACGCAGGCCGCCAAGGCAGTGACAGTGGCGGCGTGGGGTTGCACGATGCCTTCATGGATGCCTTCGATGGCCCGTTGTAATCGTCGTTTCCGTCCCAGTCCGATTGCCACCGTGGCGATTGTGGCGGTTGCTGTCAGGCATCCGGCGAACCAGCCGTGTTGGGGAAGCCAGCGTAGAAAGACGGCGGCCGACGCCATCATTGAGAGCATTGTCCGGTTCCACGCGAGGTCAGTTCGTTCAGGTTGCAGGCCGGGATCGTCGTGGCTCGGGGGGATGGAGTCGGTGGTCAATGATCCCTTCTAGCGAATCGCCGCGAACGTGATCATGCCTGCGGCTACGCCGGCGCCACCCAGCGCTAAAAGGGGGGTGATAAGAGGTAGCGGCAAAGGTGCCTTCCGACGCATTGCGCGCTCGACGTTCAGCCATCTGAACAGGGACCCGGCACTGATCAGCAGTGCCATCGTGAGCAGAACGATGGAGAGGGTCTTCCGCAACTCCGGGGCAAACAGCCCGGACATGAATGCTTCGACCGCGGCACCGCCAGCGAGCAGGGCCAGTGATGTTCGGATCCATGCCAGGAAGGTTCGTTCGTTGGCTAACGTGAAACGGGGGTCAGGTTCCGCGCCACCCTTAAGGAGCCAAGAAGAGAAGCGTGCTCTTTTTTGGAAGGGCTGGTCGGTGGGTTCGTTGTTCACAGTTGAGGCTTCCATTTGTTCGCCAGCTCAGGCCGGTGGTTCCAAAGGCAAGGCTACGGTCCGGAATCCGCAGTTACCGCTGGAGGAATCAGGAGTGTTTGAGCTCCGGGATGACACTCGGTATCTGTTGCAATACGAGTCGTGGCACAGATAGGAACCACCGCGCATCACGCGTCCTGCGCCGATGGTTGGTCCTTGAGGATTTGTCGCAGCCGAGCTCTGGTAGTAGCCCGGCAAGAACCAATCGGCGCACCATTCCCAGACGTTCCCGGCGACGTCGTAGAGCCCATACCCGTTGGCGGGGAAGGATTTGACGGGTGATGTCCCGGTAAATCCGTCCTCGGTGGTGTTTTCGATGGGGAAGGTGCCCTGCCAGATATTGCAGAGGTGTTCACCTGAGGGGCCGTGGAGGTCGTTCCCCCAGGCGTAGCGTTGGCCCACCAGGCCTCCTCTTGCTGCGTATTCCCATTCAGCCTCGGTCGGAAGACGTCGTCCTGCCCAGCGGCAATAGGCCAGGGAGTCGTTGTGTGAGGTGTGTACAACGGGGTGATCCGCTACGTGCTTCCAGTGTGATGCGGGCCCGGCCGGGTGGGCCCAGTCAGCCCCCTGGATGTTTAGCCACCAGGGAGCGCCGGAGGCAAAGCCAAGAATGCTGGAACGCGGCGCACGTTTGAGGAGGTGGAAAACGGCCGAGGATCCGAAAATTTCGGCATCCGTGCGGTATCCCGTATCGGCCACAAATTCGGCAAACATGGTGTTGGTGACGGCGGTGGAATCGATGCTGAAGGCATCTATGTGAACTGCGTGTACTGGCCTTTCTCCGTCGCTCGAATAGCCCTCATCAAAGGCATCGCCCATCAGGAAGGTTCCAGCGGGGATGCGCACTTGTGGCGGACGCTCTGCAAATCGGCCGGCCGCTCCGGCAAGGGGCGGTTGTCCAGCGGTCAGTGTTGCGTTCTTGCGGGACGGGGCGCAGCAGCTTTTTCCTACGGACTGCGATCCGGATCCGGTCACCATCATGGTTCCTCCATGCACTGATATGAAATGTCTCCGCCGGTAGTAGCGATGAGATGCTCCGGCGCTTCTAACTGGAAAAATTCGCAGACGTCGTTGGCTGGTCAAGGGAGTGGATGATTGACGGTTTGAAGATGTGTGGCGCGGACCTACGCTGCTGGTTGCCCGCTGGTTCCGGCATGCCCGGTGCAGGGCCCTTTGAAGCCGTTCGCTTTTCGATGAGGCAGCGCAAAAGTTCATCATCGATGATCGTTTCTTCGGTGTTGTAATTTCGAACGGCGGCGTCGATCCGGCCTGCAGCTGTCTCCAGCAATCGGTAGCGGGTGTGAATACCCTCAGCGCTGGCCGCGACAAGCCCGTGGCTGCGCATTCTTGTCAGATCGTTGGATACGTGACCCTGTGTACAGTGAAGCAGCCGAGCCAGTTCGGTCGGGGTGAGAAGTCCATGTTCCTCCAGGAGTAAAGCAATTTTTAGGCGGTTCTTACCGCTAAGGACTGGCATGACAGTTGGTTTCATGCGCTTTGGCCCCAGAGACTGCAGTTATTCACAGAAGCCATGAGGGCGGGCCTTTCACTAAGAACGAGGTATCCACGTCTGATTTTCCTTTCCAAGGTGCGGTCATCAGGCTAGGTAGGTTCCAGATCCCTGCTTGCGACGCACGAGATGGTTGTCTTCCAAGCGTTGGAAGGCATGACGGACTGTTCCGAGTGAGACTCCCAGTTCCCGTGCGAGTGACCGCTCGGTCTTGAGCTTGTCACGATGGTTCAGGTGGTTCAGCTGTATCTCTGCGGAGGTAGCCTCGGCGATTTGAAAGTACAACGGCACCGGTGAATACTTGTGGACTCTGATCTTCAGGTCCTGGGCTTCTTTGGCCGGCGTCAGGCATCCTGTTCGTGGTGCTGGCGCGCTCATCATGACTGTGGACTGGATCTGGATGGGGCGATTTTGCGCTTGGGAGCAATGTACCGAAGAGATTCCAGCTCCCTGCCCAGCACCTGTGCCACTTCGGGTTGGTCCGAGTGTTTGTTATCGCGTTGCGAGATATCTTCGGTCAGGTTGTAAAGGGCGGCTTCGCTGTCATCCTCCGGGTAGCCGCGTTCTGTACGGAACCATTCAGGTTCCGGATTTTCTGAACAGGGCGGCGAGTCGATGAAGACCCATTTGTCCTTCCGGATGGAGAACTTACCGTTACGGGAGTGACCGACAAGTGAGCCCCGCAACGGCTGGTCAGCTTTGCCTTCCAACAGGGGCAGCATGGAGATGCTGTCCCGGCCGGCTGAGGAAGGCAGAGGGGCGTGGAGTATGTCGGCGCACGTGGCCATAAGGTCCATGAGGCTGACCAGCTCACTGCATACCGTGTTGCCCGGAATTGTGCCTGGCCATGAGGCAATGAAGGGGACACGGTGGCCTCCTTCCCAGACGTCATGCTTGATCCCCCTGAGATCTCCCATGCTGTAATGCGCGGTGCGCCGGGCGCGTTCGAAAGCCCCTTCATCGTCCTTGGTGCCCAGCTCAGGCCCGTTGTCGCTGGTGAAGATGAGCAGTGTGTCATCGGCCAGTCCTGAACGTTCCACCGCGTCCAGGACCTGACCAACGAGCCAGTCGATTTCGGAAACGAGGTCGCCGTAGGGGCCGATGCCGCTGCGGGCTCTGAATTCTGGCCCTGGGCTTACTGGGGAGTGGGGAGCGGTCAGGGAAAGGAAGAGGAAGAACGGGTTCGTTCCTATCGTGCTGGCGTCGCTGCTGTGTGACTCGACGTACTCCACGGTCCGCCGTGTGAACTCCGGAAGCATCGCTTCGTGGGACCAGTTTTCAACGGAGGGACCGATGTCACCGTAGATGGCGGCGGATTTGGGCCTCGTGGGCTGAGCAGTCAGCCGGTCGTCCTGGAACCACGAATAGGGCGGGTAATTTGGTACGTCTACACCGAAGTAGGTGTCGAAACCATGCTCAATGGGGCCCCCGGCGATCGGTGCGGAGAAGTCAATTTCTTTCCAGAATTCGTCCCGGCGCAGCTCAACTTCAGGGGTGTCGATTGCATAAGGCAAAACCTGGTTGGGGCTTCGACCTGTGGTTGTTGGCCAGTTCCAGCCAAGATGCCATTTGCCGATGCACGCCGTGTCGTAGCCCTGAGACTTCAGGAAACTGGGGACGGTGACTTCGCCATCCTCAAAAACGGGGCCGTCCCACCGGCAGATCACCCCGGACTTGAGGCGGGATCGCCAGTTATATTGGCCACTGAGCAGACTGTAGCGGCTGGGAGAGCAGACCGATGATGTTGCGTGGGCGTCGGTAAAGCGCATGCCCTGTGCTGCGAGTCGGTCAAGGTTGGGAGTGGGAATCTGTGATCGGTTGTTGAAGCACGACAGGTCTCCGTACCCCATATCGTCGGCGAGGATATACACAATGTTTGGTCCTGGCATTGGGCTTAACCTATCTGGCTGGAGCTGCGTTGCTCCTGATGGCTTGTTCGTCCAGTCCGAGCCGTTCATGGCACGCACTAGGGGGAGGCGGTACGTCCACTGGCTGGCCGTCCGCCGGTGGTTCCGGCCCTACGGGAGTGCTGCCCTCTTTTCAAGTGTGGGCAACGGTGACACCGGCACCAGCTAGTGCGAGGGTCTGCGGATAAGCCTGAACTTCATGACATCCGAACGGTTGTAGATCACACTATGCATAAAGGGCCGTTCCTCGTCTGTGAAGTTGAGCTGGGTTAGCTTCAGGAGCGGGGTGTCTGGCTTGATATCAAATACTGTTGCGAGTTCTTCGGAAGCGGGTACGACGTCCAGGTCACCGTCCTGAAGGAGCACAGGGCACCGGGCCTGTTCCTGGAGGAGGTGAATCATGTCCACGTCAATGTCTTTGAGTGGTTCAAGATCGAGAGCGACGCCGTTGACGCTAACGGGCAGCGTGTCAGTGATTTTTACTGCACGAATGCCGTCGACCGAGAAGACCCTTTCGACTTTCCACGCTTCTTCGCCGTCTTCCAGGGCAATCAGCGACGAGATGTCACGCGAAGGCACTGATCGGGTCAACACGAATTCGGCGATGGCTGGCTCGTGCCCGGATGCAAGGATCACGTCCCTGTGGGCTACGAGGTCGGAAAGACTCACCAGTACGGGCCCTCCTGTCTCGCGGATGAAGGTTCCGATGCCATGGCGTCGGACAACGATTCCCTCCTTCCATAGCAGTTGGAGTGCATCTCGAAGGGTTGTCCGGCTGACACCTAACTCGACGGCCAAGTCCTTTTCCCCTGGAAGCCTGTCTCCGGGGTGCAGGTCCTCGCCGATTCGCTGACGAAAGGAATCAGCGACCTGGGCGGCCAGGCTACGGCGCTCAAACATCGGTGAACTCCTTGGGGTACGTGTCGTTCAGGGGGCGGTCAACCGCATATGTGGAGAGCAGTGTTGCTCGTGCGCGTTCGTCCGTCATTCAGCACCGACCGGCAGTCCAAAGGTGGTGCCCGGCGCCGTCTCCTGTTGGTAAGGGGCTGCCCAAGCATAGTGACTGTTTCTCATAGCGATACTCCTTCGTTGCTCTGTCATCAGCAATTTATGTGAACTCTATCACAGGTTGGACCTCTAGAGGTCTAATGTGTTAGCTTGTGAATAGCAGCTGTGACGGCTGCCACAAAAACAGATGCGGCGATGCAACATGGACGATCACAGACGATCCCATGTAGGTGCCACCGGCCTCCGAAATTTGAACCCCGATAAAGCGCAGTTAATGTCGCGACCCGCCCACGAGCCAGCAGGCCGAAGCAGTAAAGGGATTGGAATCATAGTGAAACTTCTGGAGAGAGCCCCAATCGGGCTCCATTTCGACGACGCAGCGCCGTTGCTGGCTGTCGAGAGTCTCAGCGTGGACTTTCGCCTACGCAACAATGTTGCGCATGCACTGAGGAACGTAAGCTTCAGCCTCGAAGCGGGCGAGACGCTTGCCCTGCTGGGAGAATCCGGGTGCGGCAAGAGTGTCACGGCCAAAACCATCATGGGCATCCTGGACGTCCCGCCTGGCGAAGTAAAGTCAGGAAGCATCCGCTTCCGTGGTGTGGACCTGCTGAAACTGCCCGAAAGGAAGCGACGCTCCTTGCGCAGCACGAAGGTAGCGATGGTCTTCCAGGACGCGTTGTCCGCGCTGAACCCTGTCTTTACGGTGGGTTTTCAGCTCAGCGAGATGTTCACCGTTCACCGTGGAATGTCCCGCCATGACGCCCGCCTCAAGGCAGTCGAGATGCTCGAAGCTGTGCGGATTCCGGATGCCAAAAGTCGCTTGGATGACTACCCGCACCAGTTCTCGGGCGGTATGCGTCAACGTGTAGTTATTGCCATGGCTTTGGCGTTGGACCCCGAGGTCCTCATCGCGGATGAACCGACAACGGCTCTTGACGTTACAGTCCAAGCGCAGATCATGTCCTTACTCGATGACCTCCGGCGCGATCGAAATATGGGGCTGATCCTCATAACCCATGACATGGGCGTGGTGGCGGAGATAGCAGACCGGATTGCCGTGATGTACGCCGGTCAGATCGTCGAAAGCGCCGACGCTATCGATGTCTACCGCCAGCCCGCCCACCCGTATACGAAGGCCCTCCTGGAATCCATCCCGCGACTGGACGACAGAGGTACGGAACTGGCTGCGATCGGCGGGCTGCCACCTGATCTAAGTGGGCTACCCGCAGGTTGCTCGTTCGCGCCACGGTGCCGTTTCGCCCGCGAAGAATGCCGGTCAGACTCACCACCTCTTTACGACATTAGCTCTGAACGCAGCAGCCGCTGCCACTACTGGGAAGCGGTCGTGTCCTCATGAAAACGACCCATCCACACACCCTCGCCGACCACCAGGCCTTCCAGGATTCACCCGCAACGGTCCTGCGCACCTCGGGGCTCCAGATGCACTACCCGATACACACGGGAACGATCGTGAGGCGGCTGAGCCATTCAGTGAAAGCCGTCGACGGAATAGACCTGGAACTGCGGGAAGGCGAGACGCTCGGACTCGTCGGCGAGTCCGGCTGCGGAAAATCCACTCTTGCCCGGATGCTGATGGGCCTGGAGCATCCCACCGCAGGCAGCATCTCCGTCCTCGGCCACGAAATCGCCGGCCTCGGAGCGAAAGCGATGCGCCGGCACCGCCGGGACATCCAAATGGTCTTTCAGGACCCGTACACGTCCCTGAACCCCAAAATGACTGTCGGACAGATCGTTATTGAACCCTTTGAGATCCATTCCGATCTGGTGCCAGCAAAGGAACGACGGGCAAGGGTCCGGGAACTGCTGGAACTCGTGGGCATTAACCCGGACTACGCAAACCGGTACCCGCATCAATTCTCCGGCGGACAACGACAGCGGATTGGTATCGCACGGGCCTTGGCCCTGAATCCGAAAGTCCTCATCTGCGACGAGCCGGTCTCAGCCCTGGACGTCTCTGTCCAGGCACAGGTGATGAATCTGCTTGCCGAACTGAAAGACCGGCTTCAGATGTCGTACGTCTTCATCGCCCACGATTTGTCCGTTGTTCGGCACATCTCGGATCGGGTAGCGGTGATGTATCTGGGCAACATTGTTGAGATCGGCGACGCGGATCAGATTTACGAGCATCCCACCCACCCTTACACTCAGGCTCTACTTTCGGCCGTGCCCATTCCTGACCCAAGCGCACGCGGCAACAGGACCAGAATCATCCTCGAAGGTGACCCGCCCAGCCCTTCCAACCCGCCCTCGGGTTGCAAGTTCCGCACCCGTTGCTGGAAGGCGCAGGATATCTGCGCCGAGAAGGTCCCGGCGTTGATCCAACGTGACGACTCGCCGCATCCTTCGGCCTGTCATTTCGCAGCACCCCTGGCGACGCCGGTCATCTAATCCACCGTCGGCAGACGCCACCTCATCTCACCGACTAAATCTCACCGACTCAACGAGGAGTTTCAACCATGAAAGATTCGAACATCTTCCGCTCCGAGGCAGCTCTTTCCCGCCGCGGCTTCATCGGTTTCACGGCGACAGCCGGAACCCTTCTTGCCCTCACTGGATGCGGCCCCTCGGGGGGAGCCTCCACCGCCGGCAACAGCAATGCGCTCAAAAAGATCGTGATCGCAACCTCGGCGGACCCCCAGCCTCAGTTGGTCATGCAGGCCAACCAAACAAACTGCCCGTGGCAGCGACTGGTCTTCAACCACCTGACAGACCTTGATACCAGCGGAAAGCCCCAGCCAGTCCTGGCCCAAAGCTGGGAAACCAGCGCGGACGGACTGACAACGACGCTGAAGATCCGTCAGGGAGTCAAATTCCATGACGGCAGGGAAATGACCGGAGAGGACGTCGTCTTCTCGCTGAACCGGGCAAAGGAAGAAGCCGCCGGCTGCCAGTTGCGCTCGGTGGCCAATCTGATCCAGGAAGGTTCTGCTTCGGGGAACACCGTCACTCTCAAGCTAAGCAAGCCCACGAGCCAGCTGTTTGACCTGTTCCAACTCGTTCCAGTTGTGGACCAGAAAACACTGGACGGTCTTCAAGGCGGCAAGCAGGTCATCGGTACCGGGCCTTACAAGTGGAAGAGCTTCAGCCCGGGTGCCACCGTCCAGCTTGAGAAGAACCCCGATTACTGGGTCAGCGGCGCCCCGCACTTCGAAGCAGTCGAAATCGCCATCATCACCCAATCCCAGGCCCTGATCGCCGCCGCCCGGTCCAACCGGTCCCAAATTACCCAGGGCTTGAGTCCGTTGGATCTGTCCACCATCTCCGGCGGCGACGTCCAAACCCCGAACAGCGGAGGTATCGAAGCCTTCGTCGTCGGTTTGGATGCCAGCACGGCGCCGTTCAACAATCTCAAGGTTCGCAAGGCGATAGCCAAGGCCATCGACAGGAACCGCATCAACGATCAGGTATTCAAAGGCTCTGCTGAAGTCAGCAACCTATGGTGGGGAAAGGGAACCCCCGGTTGGGATGAGAAGACGGCAAATACCTACACGTACAAACCGGACGAAGCCAAGAAGGAGCTCGAGGCATTGGGTCTGGCGGGCACAGAGGTTCCATTCACGGTCAATTCCGGAGACCTCGTGGCCCGTGCCATCCTGGACATTGTCAGGAACAACTTCGAAGCAGCCGGCTTGAAGGCTACGCCAAATGTCATCGAAACCACAGACTTCGTCGCCCGCAACTCCAAGGGCGCCCTGGGCCCGATGTTCCTGCACCGGACAGGATTCGGAAGCCTTTCACCGGCAACGACTGCAACTGCAACAGCACATCTGCGTCCCAACGGCGGCACCCATTTCACAAGCCCGGAGTATGAACGGCTCATCTCCGCTGCCCAATCGGCCAACCAGGATAACGTCGCCGCCGCCAACGCTGCACTTGGGGCCTACATGGTGGACCAGGCCTTCAACCTCGCCCTTGTCCAGCGGGCACCGGCCCTGGCAGTCAATAAGTCCATCAAAGACTTCAAGACAACGAACGCGTTCCAGTACATCATCCTGGACCAGACAACGGCTGGGTAACGATGGGCAACTATCTGATACGCCGCTTGCCGGCGATGCTCGTGACGCTGTTCGCCGCGTCCATCCTCATCTTCCTCATCCTCCGTCTCGCCCCCGGCAGCCCCGCAGCCACCATTGCAGGACCTGATGCCAGCGCAGAGCAGATCCACGCCGTCGAAGAAAAGCTGGGGCTCAACGCCCCACTGCCCCAGCAATACGGAACATGGCTTATTGGACTGGTCACCGGCAATCTCGGCGTTTCGATCATCAACGACCAACCGATCACGACACTTATCGGCAGCAGGGTCGAGAGCACCCTGCTGCTAGCTCTCGCGGCCACGGTCCTTATGAGCCTTCTGGGAATAACACTTGGCGTGCTGGGCGGTTCCTCCCGCTCAGCACGGCTCCGGTCCTACCTCGATGCCTTCTACTCCGTCCTGCTGAGCCTTCCCACCTATGTCACCAGTGTCCTCCTGCTGGTCCTCTTCGGTGTCCTGATCCCCGTGCTGCCGATCAGTGGAGAAGCGTCCTTCGAAGACGGCATCGGGGAAGTGCTCACATACCTCGTCCTCCCGGCCACCGCATTAGCCATCCCGCATGCAGCCGTCATCGGACGACTCCTGCAAAACAGCATGCAGGAGGCCATGCACGAGGACTACGTCCGCTTTGGCATCGCCAAAGGCCTTTCACGGGCACGCATCCTCTGGCTACACGTCCTCCGCAATTCCATGGGCACCGCGATTGTGGCCATCGGCATCCGTTTCAGCGGACTGCTCGGCGGTGCCGTCGTCGTTGAGGCGCTCTTCAGCCGCAACGGTCTCGGTCAGCTCATGATCGGCAGCGTCCTTTCACGCGACTACGTCGTGGTTCAGGACCTCATTATGCTCGCTGTCGCCATTGCCGTGATCGTCCAGGCTCTCTCCGAAGTTGCGCTGGCCAGCATGGACCCGCGCATCCGACTGAGCTGAACGAAAGGCAAACCCCACGCATGACTGCACCAACAGCCCACACAGCCGAAGACCTCGAACGTGGCCAAAGTATCGGCGGCAGGATTCGAGCCAGTGCCCTGCTGGGCACGTCCCGAGGCCTGGTCTCCACCATCCTCGCTGTCCTGATGATCACCATCGCCATACTTGCCCCGGTCATCGCCCCCTACAGCTCTGACCAGCAAGGCGCCCAGTCCTTCCTTAGCCCCGGAGCCGGGAACCTGCTTGGAACCGACGAGTTCGGCCGCGACATCCTCTCCCGAGTCATCTTTGCCGTGCGCCTTGACCTGGTCCTTGCCGTGCTCGCGATTCCCGTCGGTGCCATCATCGGCACGCTCCTTGGACTGTCGGGGATCTGGGCGAAGTCTCTGGGACAGGTCTCGGCCCGCGTCTTCGATCTGATCCTTGGCTTTCCCACCTTGATCCTGGGAATCGCGGTAGCGCTTCTTCTCACCCCGGGCCTTCCGGCGGTCGCTGTGGCGATCGCAATCATCAACATCCCGGTGTTTGGCCGGCTCGCCCGCGGTGGGATGCTGGCCCAGCTCAACCGCGATTACGTCATGGCGGCAAAGTCACTCGGCGCATCCAATACGCGTATTCTCCTCAAGCAGGTTCTGCCGAATATCCGCGGAGCCCTCCTCGTGCAGTCGGCGATCTCCATCGCCGACGCAGTCTTCATCGAAGGCGGCCTCAGCATCCTCGGACTGGGAGTCCAACCCCCGACGCCATCCCTCGGCGGATTGGTCCAAAGCGGACTGCCATACATCACCACCTCCCCGATGTACGTCCTTGGACCCACGATCGCCCTCGCCCTCATCATCCTCGGATTCGGGCTCCTCGCCGACACTCTGAACAACCGGTCCGAGACGTAGACCGGGCCCACGGTAACCGCCCAATTCCTCCGGTCAAGTAAGGAGAACAAGTCTTGAAGGTCATTATGGTCATGTTCGATAGCCTCAATAGGAGGTTCCTGCCACCGTACGGAGGTGACTGGACCGAAGCCCCGAATTTCTCCCGCCTTGCCCGCCGCGCCGCCACCTTCGATAACTGTTACGCCGGCAGCATGCCCTGCATGCCCGCCCGAAGGGAACTTCACACCGGACGTTACAACTTTCTCCACCGCTCCTGGGGACCGCTCGAGCCATTCGATGACTCGATTCCCGAAATGCTCAAGGAGAACGGGGTGTATTCCCACCTTGTCACCGATCACCAGCATTATTGGGAGGACGGCGGAGCGACCTATCACAGCCGATACTCCAGCTTCGAGTTCTTCCGCGGACAAGAAGGAGACCCGTGGAAAGGCCACGTGCAGGATCCGCCGGGAATCCCGGGCGACCTCAAACGGCAACGCGATAGCACCTACCGCCAAGACCTGGTCAACCGGCAGTACATGAAGAACGAGGCCGATCACCCCCAGACCCGCACCTTCGATGCAGGACTTGGATTCATTACAACCAACAAGGACAGCGACAACTGGTTTCTTCAGATCGAGACCTTTGACCCCCACGAGCCGTTCTTCAGCTACGACCAATACCGCAAGTACTACGAACACGAATACACCGGCCCGCACTTCGACTGGCCCGACTACAAACGCGTAATCGAAACCCCTGAACAGGTCCAGCATGCCCGTTCCGAGTACGCCGCACTGCTTACCATGTGCGACCGTTCCCTGGGACGGGTCCTTGACGCCATGGATGAACACGCCATGTGGGAAGACACCCTCTTGCTCGTGTGCACGGATCATGGATTCCTACTCGGCGAGCACGGATGGTGGGGGAAGAACGTTCAGCCCTGGTACGACGAAACCATCCGCACCCCCCTGTTCGTCTGGGATCCGCGGTCCGGAATAAAGGACCAACGACGGGAAAGCCTTGTTCAAACAATCGACCTGGGCCCCACCGTGCTGGATGCCTTTGGCATTCCTCCCACCAGCGACATGCAAGGCCTCTCACTCTCGGAAACCGTGCGCCGTGACTCCCCGGTGAGGGAATCAGCGCTCTTTGGAATATTCGGTGGCCACGCGTGCATCACCGACGGCCGGTACGTCTACATGAGAGCAAGCGTTGATGAGTCGAATGAGCCCCTGTTCGAGCACACCCTGATGCCGAACAACATGCGTCAGCGGTTCCCCGTCGAAGTGCTGCGCCAAGCCGAACTCGTCGAACCGTTCCCCTTCACCAAAGAAGCCCCACTCCTGAGGATGCCCGGAGAGTCCGTGACCAGTCCTTGGGCGTACGGAACACTTCTGTTTGACCTCCAGGAGGACCCCCACCAGCAGCACCCGATCATCGACGACACCCTGGAACAAATGATGGCCGAAAAGCTCCGCGACCTTCTGGTCGAATCCCAGGCGCCGCCCAGCCAATTCCACCGGCTCGGCCTTCCTCCGAACGGACCCCTAACCCAAGACGACCTTCTCATCAGAAGACACTGGGCACAGACGGCCTCCACGAGTACGGGGCTGGCCGGACGGGCACAGTTTCCACAGAGAGCGGCTGTGTCAGAAGCCCCGCCACAAATATTCGCCAAAAAACTATGAGTCCAGTTGGACGAACACAACTAGTTCCTAACCGATGAAAACCCATCCCACTGGAAGGTCATGAATTGACTCAGGCAACGACGCCTCACGGCGTGCATCTCGAGTACGACACATTCGGAGACTCCGAGAACACACCTATGCTCCTCATCCAAGGATTAGGGGCTCACATGCTGGGCTGGCACGTCGACTTCTGCCGCGAGCTAGCAGGGCATGGATTCTTCGTTATTCGGTTCGATAATCGCGATGTAGGTCTCTCGGATAAATTTCCGGGCCAGCCCTATGGTCTGGCTGAGATGGCGAAGGACACGGCCGGCCTTTTGGAGGCACTGGGTATTGAGGCCGCGCACGTTGTAGGTCAATCGATGGGAGGCATGATCGCCCAACAGCTCGCCACCCACTTTCCATCTCGCGTCCTATCCCTCGCCCTTATCTACACCACTCCAAATATTGAGCACCTAATTGGTGCCCAGAGGCTAAAAGAGCGGTCAGAAAACCCACCCGCAACCAATCGCGAGGAAGCCGTCGAGATGCATGTCCGATATCAGGAGCCTTGCGCCGGGCCAGCGTACCCAGCCGATATTGACTGGCTCCGCACCCTCGGAGGACTCATGTATGAACGAAACTACTATCCAGATGGCGCCGAGCGGCATCGACAGGTCATAACAGGTGTGAAAGATATGCGTGACGATCTAGCCCGCATCAGAGTTCCAACGACCCTCATTCATGGTGATTCCGACGCAGTCATAGATATGGGAGGGTCCCTGGCCATTGCCGAAGTAGTTCCCCAAGCCACGCTTGTGATCTACCCGGGCATGGGCCACCAGCTTCCACGTCCGTTGTGGCCAGACATTGTCGCCCGCATCGCCGAAAACACAACATCGGAAGAGCCCGGACGCGGAAGCTGACAACACACCTGGAGCATAGGCAAGTGGTGCCGCTCTTATCACGTCTAATGAGAGCTTCGAGACGCCGGTATTTGACATTTCATCAAGCCATATGCCGTGTTTACCGCCATCAAAACCTTACGCCCGAGAGAACTTCGCGCTCCTCCAACACGTGCACGAAAGAATGTCTGGCAGCCAATTCGGCGACCTGAACTGCACTCCCTAAGGGGTAAATTCATGGAAACTTATACCGCCAAACCCTATTCTCGGTTCGTCTCAATAGCTCGGCGTCAAGACTTGGAAGCTGCACTGGATAAGGCCGTCTATCGGGCAATTGCTGAAGCCATAGTTTCCCCATCCGGGGCATACTCGTTACCCGGCACGACGACAAGTCGTTCACGGTGGCACTGAGCGACTCTGTTCCGTTCGGCGCTACCCGCGAGCTGGACCTCAGGGAAAAACTAGGTTCGGCACCCAAGGCCGAGCCTCCTCGTTCTCCGACGAGCCGGCCACGCTACTAAACAGCAAGGATTAAGAATCGAATGTGTGGACGATCGGGATTGTCCGTCGCGCGGTGTGTGGGTCCGGCGCTTTCATTATTGGGTGGCTCCTTCGAACCGACCGGCGAAGGTAATCGCGAACGCGTTCAGCGCAGGCTTCCACCTCATCACCAAACGTGCCCGATCGCCGCCGCGCGGTTCAAGAGACCTGGTGACCAGATACAGGCATTTCAGAGCAGCGGCCTCGTTTGGAAAGTGCCCGCGGCCCCCACGGTCCGCCGGTAGCGGGCATTGATGGACTCGATCGCATTCGTTGTGCAGATCACCCGCCGGATCTCCACGTCGTACTCCAAGAACGCCACGAACATTGCGCAGAAGGACTCCCCAGAGGCGCACGATTGCCGGATCTCGCTGGCCCCAATCGGCCGTGAACTCGGCGAACCGGTCCCGCAAACCATCCACGACCAAGGACGTCACCATGCCAATCGATCCGATCCTCGCCCAGTTCCTGCCGAGGCCTGCGCTCGAAGCCGGGACAGACTTCACGAATCTGCGCGAACAGCATAATGCCGACGGGGACGCGATGACGCTCCAAGTCGCGGAACCGGGGCCAGAGGTAGCCGACCGTCGGGTGGTCACGATTCCCGTCGCGGACGGCACGATCGAACTGATCGTCTTCCGTCCAACACTGGAGGAAGCACTCCCCGCCCACATATACATCCACGGTGGCGGATGGGTGGCCGGTACGGCGCACAGTCTGATCGTCGACATCGTGTGCCGGGAGCGAGCGGTCGGAGCGCATTGCGTCGCCATCGCGGTCAACTACCGCAAGGCGCCTGAATTCCCGTACCCCATCGCTCTCATGGACTGTGAAGCTGCCCTGACCTGGGTGCACGAGCACGCAGAAGAAATCGGTGTAGACCTCTCAATCATCACTGTCGGCGGAGGCTCCGCCGGCGCGAACCTCGCCGCTGCCCTGACCCTCAAGGCTCGGGATAACCGTGGCCCGAAGATCGCGTTCCAGCTGCTCGAGGTTCCCGCCCTCGACTTGACCCTTTCGCTGCCCTCCCACTTGGACCCGGATCTAGGCACGAACTACGCACTCCATCGTTCAGACGGCGATGTGCTGATCGATGCCTACCTCGGCGAAGATGGCGACCGGCAGGATCCCTATGCCTCTCCCCTTTATGCGGGGAACTTCAGCGGGCTCCCGCCGGCACGGATTCTATCCGCTGAATTCGACATGCTCAGGGACGATGGCGGCGAGTACGCCCAACGGCTCCGCGAAGCAGGGGTCCCAGTCGAGTTCACCCTCGAGCCGGGACATGTGCACAATTCAGCTAGTTTCACGAAGATCATGCCAGCAGCACGTGCGTGGCGT
This sequence comes from Paenarthrobacter sp. 10L412, assembly GCF_056395565.1. NCBI lineage: Bacteria > Bacillati > Actinomycetota > Actinomycetes > Micrococcales > Micrococcaceae > Paenarthrobacter > Paenarthrobacter sp. 10L412. The sequence continues at coordinate 47,146 of NZ_JBFTJT010000018.1, forward strand.
GAGTCCGCCGTCGCTGCCCTTCGAGCTTTCTTCTGGTCAACGGAACCCCGACCATCCGGTGGCGAGGAGTTCCAGGAGCTTGAAGACGAGCTCAACTTCACCACTTCCGCCGCACTCCAGCAAGAACTCTGAGCAGATCGCCGAGGCGCCTTTTCGGTGGCCGAGAGCGACCAGCGGGTGACGCAGGAATCCGCCTGCGGCACCCACAACCCAATAGACCGCCCATCCGTTCTGCGAGGTCTAAGAAGAAGGGAACAGGGATGTTCGCGAGCCATATCCTTCACCAGATGGCATCAAGCCCTGCCAGGTCCCGCGTCCTGCGGCTACTCTTCGAAGGACCACAGTCGCCGGGCACCATCGCAGCCGCACTCAACATAGCCCCAGGGACCGCATCCAATCACTTGGCAGCACTGCACGGACTCGGTCTGGTCACTGCCGAAGCGTGTGGACGCAGGCGGTTCTACTCGGCTGTTCCCAATGGCGCCCAAGCTCTGCTCGAAGAAATCCGTGGGCCTGCCAATGACCCTGCTGCCGACCTCGATAGGAGGTGAAGGATCCCGCAAGGAGCCGAATATATCGGACCTGGTCGCCCTGCCCGTTAAGCCGATTCATCGCCGGACGCGCCGCGTTCGCCTGAACAACACATCCGCAATGCTGCGGAACCCCGTTCCACCCCACGCTTACTACCCCATCCCAAAGGCAACCCCATGACCTCAGGCAACAATGTTCCCGTCATTCTCGGCGGCGCGCGTACCCCCTTCGGACGCTTCCGCGGCGGACTCGCCTCCCTCTCCGCCAGCGACTTGGGCGCCCATGCCATCCGCACTGCGCTGGAACGCTCCGGCGTCGCCGCGCACCAGATCGAAGCCGTAATCATGGGGCAGGTCATCCAGGCCGGGGCAGGCCAAGGCCCCGCCAGGCAGGCAAGCCTCGTCGCCGGCATTGGCTGGGACGTGCCCACCGTGACGGTCAACAAGCTTTGCCTCTCCGGTCTCACAGCCGTGATCGACGCGGCTCGGATGATCCGGGCCGGTGAGGCCGACTTCGTCGTGGCCGGAGGCCAGGAATCCATGACCAACGCCCCGCACCTGGTCAAAGGCATTCGCGGAGGCGTCACCATCGGCGACACGCCCATGGTGGACTCCCTGAACCATGACGGCTTGCAGGATCCCTTCAGCGGTGAACTGATGGGCACCGCCACGGACGCCGGAAACACCACCCGCGGCATTAGCCGTAAAGAACAGGACGAGGTCGCCGCCCGCTCCCACCAACGCGCCGACGCCGCCCGCACGGCCGGAATCTTCGCCGAGGAAATCGCCCCCCTCGAAATTGCACAGCGCAAGGGGCCGGCCTTGGTGCTCGACTCCGATGCGGGCATCCGTCCGGGAACGACGGCGGAGCTGCTGTCCCAGCTCAAACCCGCCTTCGCGAAGGGCGGGGAGGCGACCATCACCGCCGGTTCCTCATCTCCGCTCTCCGATGGAGCCGCAGCGGTGATCATCGCCAGCAAGGCGGCAGCCCAAGCGGCCGGCCTGGAATGGATCGCCGAAATCGGCGCCCACGGACAGGCGGCCGGCCCCGATGCCTCCCTGCACTCCCAGCCCTCCCGGGCCATCGAACACGCCCTCAAGCGTGAAGGGCTCGCCGCCGAAGACCTGGACCTTATTGAGATCAATGAAGCTTTTGCCGCCGTCGTCATCCAGTCCGCCAGGGACCTCGGAATCAGCACGGACCGCATCAACACCGAGGGCGGCGCCATCGCGCTCGGACATCCGGTAGGCGCCTCCGGTGCCCGGCTGGTCCTCCACCAGGCGCTGGCACTCAAGCGCCGCGGCGGCGGCACCGGCGTCGTTGGCCTTTGCGGCGGCGGCGGACAGGGCGACGCCCTGGTCCTGAAGGCATAAACCAACTGCACTATCCCTAACCAAGGACAATCCACCATGACAAACCCGCCAGCCAATGACGGCTACGGCACCATCTCCGCCGCGGCCATCCTCGCCGAGGCTGCGGCTCGCATTCCGCACGTTACCGCCCTCGTCGTCGGGGATGAAGAGACCACCTACGGGGAACTCTGGGACCAGACCCGCGCTTACGCCGCGGCACTACGTGCCCGCGGCATCGGACCGGGAGACCCCGTCGCCATCCTCATCCCCAACGTGGCGGACTTCGCCCGCGTCTACTACGCCGTCCTCGCGCTCGGAGGGGTCGTGCTCCCCATCCACGCGCTGCTGAAGGGCAGCGAAATCGAGTACGTGCTGCGCGACAGCGGAGCCAGGCTGCTGATCTGCGCCGCCCAACTGCTCGGCGAGGGCGCCCCAGGCGCCGCAGCGGCCGGCGTCGAGGTGCTGACAGTACTGGCACCGGAGAGCGCCGAACGTCCCGCCCGGCTGGAAGCCGAAGCAGCGGCCGCAACCCCCATCCAATGCTATGTCCCGCGCAGCGCACAGGACACCGCGACCATCCTGTATACGTCCGGGACCACCGGGAAACCGAAAGGCGCCCTCGGGACGCATTTCGCCCTGGTAGAACAGGTCAATGTGCTGCTGACCAGCACTTTCGACCTCCGGCCCGGCGATAAAGTGTTCGGCGGCCTGCCGCTCTTCCACACCTTCGGCCAGACCTGCGTGCTCAACGCCGGCCTGCGCGCCGGCGCCACCATCGTTTTGTGCCCCCGGTTCACCGGGGAGGCCGCGCTGCGGCTGCTGCACAAACACGAAATCAACGTGTTCTTCGGCGTGCCCACCATGTATGTGGCGCTGCTCGAAGCCGCCAAGGCCAATCCAACCCGGCCCCAAGGACTTCGCTACGGAATCTCCGGCGGCTCCTCGCTGCCAGTAGCCGTACTGGAAAAATTCCGTGAGCACTTCGGGGCGGAGATCCACGAAGGCTACGGCCTGACCGAGACCTCCCCGGTAGCCAGCTTCAACCACGTGGGCACAACACCGAGACCCGGTACCATCGGCACCCCCATCTGGGGTGTCGATGTCGAGATCGCCCGTCCGGAAATCACCGACAGCATTGAACTGCTGCCCCGTGGCGAACTCGGAGAACTGGTCGTGCGGGGCCACAACCTGTTCAAGGGCTACCTGAACCGCCCCGACGCCACCGCCGAAGCCGTCGTGGAGGGATGGTTCCGCACCGGAGACCTCGGAGTCAAGGACAGCGACGGCTACCTGAGCATCCTGGACCGCAAGAAGGACATGATCATCCGGAACGGCTACAACGTCTACCCACGCGAAGTCGAAGAAATTCTCAACCAACACCCCCAGGTAGTCAGTGTCGCCGTCTTTGGCGTTCCCCATGAGGTCCACGGACAGGAAATAGCCGCCGCAATCGTTCCAGCCCCGGGCAGCACCATCACAGCGGACGAACTCGGCGCTTACGCAAAAGAGCGGCTGGCAGCCTACAAATACCCCCGCATCATCGAACTCATGACCGAACTGCCACTGGGCCCCAGCGGGAAGATCCTCAAACGCGAACTCGCCACCCACTATGCAGAAAACCCAGCCTCCCCTGCTGTCCTTCCGGAAAGCGCAACAAATTGAGCTACACCGATTACCGGGAACTGGCCGGACACGCCCCCACGAGACCATCATCCAGTCCCGACTGCGCGAGATCCCGCTCCCAGGAGCAGGGACCTGAGGAAAAACCAGGGGCGGGACTTCGCTTTCCTGCCGTGTTGCCGCAGGTACTCTCCTCGGTCGTCGCTGGCGGCCACATCACGTGGCTCGGAGGCTACCCGGCCCCCTTGATCTTCGGCACGCTCTGCGCTGCCGTCGCCGGAATCATGGCGATGCGCGCATCCTGTCCGTTCTCTGACATACAAACCACCGCTCTTGAAAGAACCGTCTGCATGACGATCACGATGAGGAAGGTATGTACAAAGATGTTCAATTTTCTGCCCACCGGCGCGAGGGCCACGTCAGGCTCACACACGGTTCCCCGAAAGCCTGTCGGGGAGCGCCTTAGCGACCTGCTCTTCCGCGGTCGACGACGACCACCCAGGTCCATGGATGGAGGAAGGCGTCTAACCACGGCCCCAAGGCTACGGACGGTGACCAAAGTTGTCGCCATGGTCACCGCAGGCCTCCTAGTAGCAGGGACTGCCGTACCCGCCGCCCATGCCGATGTCGGCTTCTCGGTGCAGACTCTGCATTCAGGGTCACAGGCCTGCAGAACGGATCCAGCTGTGACATCATTGGTGACCTCTACCTCCCTTACGCGAGCCGCACGAAGCGGGTTCCCGCGCTGCTGATGACCAACGGTTGGGGTAACTCGAGGGACACGCAGGATCCGGCCAATCTCGCCATGGTTTTCGCCAGGCGCGACTACGCAGTGCTTGCATACTCGGGGCTCGGGTTTGGCGGTTTGAGCTGCTCAGTGACCCTCGACGATCCGGGCATCGACGGCCAAGCTGCCAGTCAGCTCGTCAGCTACCTCGGGGGCGCCCCGGCGATCGCCTACACTAACGCGGCTCACACGATTTCCGCACCTCCGCTCAACGTCGTCGTCCTGGGGTTGCCCGCAAGTCGTGGACAGTTGATCAGGCGGCTTTTGCCGGCTGAGGTTTTTCGGTAGTGAGGAGTCGTTCATGCTCTACGGGTGTGGTGTAGCCCAAGGCCGAGTGCAGCCGGGCCCGGTTATAGAACTCCTCGATCCAGCGGCCCGTTGCCCGTATCGCGTCGTGCCTTGTCGTCCAGCGGCGCCGGTCGTAGAACTCGGTCTTCAGTGTTGACCAGAATGATTCCTGCATTGCGTTATCCCAGCACACGCCTGTCCGGCCGACAGACTGGCGGATGCCCAGTCCGGTGCAGACCTCGTGGAGCTGAGTAGAGGTGTACTGGGTGCCGCGGTCGGCGTGGAACACGACCCCGGCAGGGGCAGCCCCGCGCGGGATGTAAGCCATACGCAGTGCTCGCTCCACCAGTGCAGTGGTCTGAACAGCGTCCATCGCCCACCCAATCACCCGCCGCGAGCAGGCGTCGCGGACAGCACACAAATACACCCAGCCTTCATCGGTGCGCAGGTACGTGATGTCCGAGATCCACACAGCGTCCAAGGCACCGGTGTCCCACTTCCTGGTCACCAGATCCGGGATTGAATGCACCCGCACCTCCCCGATCGGAGCGACCGGGCGGAACCCCCGTGGCGAGATCCCTTCCAGGCCCTGCCGCCGCATCGAGGAGGCAACCGTCTTCCGGTCAACGCCGGTCCCGTTTCTGGCCAGGGCAGCCTGGACTCGAGGGGACCCGTAGATCCCGAACGAATCCGCATGAGCACGCCGGACCTTCGCATCGAACTCCGCCCGCGCTACGGCCCGCTCCGAAGCCTCGGTGCTTCTCCGGCGCCAGGCATAGAACCCGGACCGGGACACCCCCAAAAGCCGGGCCATCCGCTGGACCGGGTAGTTAGCCTTCTCGGCCTCCATCAGCTCGAAGCATTCCGACTCTGCTGCTTGGAAGCGAAGAAGGCTGCGGCTTTTCCCAGGAACTCGTTATCCATCCGCAACTGCGCGTTCTCCCGGCGTAAACGCTCCAGCTCAGAGTTTCCCGCCTCAGCTGCCGCGGACTCCTCGGGAGCCGCCAGCCGCGCACGCTCTTGGGCAACCCACCGGCCCAGAGTCTGCTCTCCCAAGCCGAGCTCCCTGGCCACCGGCGCTACGGCCCTGTCGGTATCAATCACAAGGCGGGCAGCCTCCCGCCGATACTCCGGAGTGAATTTTCTTCGTGTCGTGCTCACAAGAACACCTTCCCGCAGAACCCAAGGATCCCGCTACTTCAGGTGTCCACCAACAGAGGCTAACCCCAGTCCACGACCAAAAGGACCTTGATGGCATCGCCCGGGCCTACGACCCGCGGGTCGGTATGTTAGGTGCCTCCTATGGCGGTGCGATCCAGTTTGCAGCGGCAAGCGTCGACCATCGCATCGATGCGATCATTCCCATCGACACGTGGAACGGTCTGCCCTCCGCACTCGCTCCGAACAGCACCGCCCAGACTGCGGGTGTCACAGCCTCCACTCCGGGAGCGGCGAAGTCTGTCTGGCTTGCCAGGCTGTTCGCAGTAGCAGAAAAGAGTTACCTCACTAGTCCAGTGGATCCGTCGACCATTGATTCCTGCCCTGGCTGACCGACGTCTTCTGCTCGGCGGTCAACTCCGGTCTTGCGACGGGCTACTTCCCACCGGACGTTACGGGCGCTCTCGAACGCATCTCGGTGGCCTCCTTCTACTCAAGCATCAAAGGCACCGGCGATGCTGGTCCAGGGAGAACACGACTCCTTGTTCCCGCTCAACCAGGCCGTTGCCACGTACCAGGCCCTGAAGAGGCTAGGCACACCGGTGAAGATGATGTGGATCTCACATGGCCATGACAGCACCAGCATGGACGCTCCCGGAGAGCTCACAAAGAGCAACCCCAGTTTCACTACCGACTACGTCATGGTCCGCTTCGCTTACTGGTTCGACCACTACCTCAAGGGAGGCCCGAAAAATACAGGGCCCGAGTTCGAGTACATGCGCGACTGGGTCGCCTTCGCCGGCTCGGCCGCCCCGCCTACGGCAGCGCATCCTCCTACCCAGTGGCGAACGCCCTCAACCTATATCTGGCGGGCAGCGGAACACTCGCCTCCAACCCGGACGCTGTAGTGAATGGCACACAAGAATGCCTCGCACCTGCAGCCGGCGTCCCCACCTCCATCGAACCGCTCAACGCAAGCAATGCCGCCTCCACACTGGCAGGCGGGCACCGATACCCGCACCGAAAGCAGATGTCCCAGGCACAACGGCCACATGGACGACCCCGACAGGAGCCCCTGCCGTCGTGCGCGATCTCGCCGGCAGGGCCCTCCCTGGCTGCTGCCCGCAGTCGGGCCGCCGCAACACCGCGCGGACGCTCGCCTCCGGCAAGGCGGTTGATCCGGCCCGCCATAACTTCTAGACCACGGTAAAAATTGAAATTTCGGCTCAGGGCTCCGAGTGGATGAATCGACTCGAGGAGGACACCCGAGGGACCGTGGCTGTACCAGCAACGCGCGCAGTTCAAAAAATTTGGCATGTTCGTCGCGCATCGTGAAGATGGCGTTGATGCTTGCGGAACCGCCCGGAGACAAGGGGCAGCGGGAACCGCCCTGTCGGGAGCGCCACATGGCTGGCTGATCCGACAAACTGCAGCCGGGGTGACTATCGATGCGACAGTCACCCCGACTGCTTTTTCCCACCGCCGTTGCTTCTTATCCGCGGCGCTGGTGTGATTTGAAGAAGTCCCACATCGTCTGGGATGCGTTGATCTCCGGGGTCGAGTAACCGGCGCCGTAGGCTTCGAAGGGAACAGCGCTGCCCGGCCAGGTGTGGCCACCATTGGCAACTTCGTAGAGCACTACGTCGGCCTGCTTCGAGCACTTGCTCCAGGTGTACTGCTTGACGTCGGGGCTGTACTGGGTGACAACAGGACCTACACGACAATCGTTCAAGTGAGCCCATTCCTGCGCGGCGGCCTGCGTGCTGTAACCCCAGCGCGGATCGGTATTGCCCTGATACGGATTGACCGGATCCGCGGTGCCATGGAAGGTCACCACCGCAACCGGATGAGTCGGCTCGCAGGTGCCCGGCGCGGGCACCAAATAGTCCGGCGCGGCGCTGCGTCCTGCACGAAGCCCGGCCACCGGTGCGATGGCCGCGAAAACATCGGATGCCTCGCATGCCAGTGCTGATGCCATGCGCCCACCACCGGAATAACCGGTCGCGTACACCCGGCGTCCATCCACGCACGCGGCACCGTCTATCTGTTTGACTACGGCTCGTAGGAACGCCACATCATCACGTGCGTCAGGGGATGGCAAATTGCCCAGCGTGAGTGGGACCCCCGGCACGTTCCATCCCCAGGTGGCTCCGGATGGTCCATCTGCTGCGAAGGGAATGTTCCCCTCCGGGGTGGCGACGATGAAGCCTTCCGCATCTGCGATCTCCGCGAGTCCGGATACGTAGGACTGTGAGGCGGCATTGCTATCGGACCCATGGAGGTCAAGCACAAGGGGGAGCTGCTTATGCGAAGGAGCGGAGGGCACGTGCACCTGCACGTTGAACGGCTCACCGCCGAAATCCACCACAAAGTTGGAGCTGCCGATGGGTAAGGCACGGGTGCACGCCGACGGGCCGTTGCCCGCAGGTTGCCCGGCGCTCGAGGCAGGGGCAGCGGTGGCAGCGGGCACGGTGAGCAGACTCCCGATGGAGACGGCGACGGCTACCGTCGCACTGACGAGCGCTTTGCGTGCCGCTGACCCCCGTGTGAGGGATATTTTCCGAACCGACATATGATCTCCTTTGGTCACGCGATGTATGTGAATGTCAATCAAGGCGGGCGCAGAGGTGCATGAGCTGGCTCATGACATTGAGGTCCAGCGGAAAAGACCCGACAATTTGCATGCTTGATTTTATAAATCAATCAAAACTTGCGCGCGCTAGTCCTGAAGGTACGCTCTCCTGAGCCAGCTGACAACCGTGCGTTCTTCCCAAACAGCTTGACGATGAAGTCTTCGATGGACACACAGCCAGGCGATCTTCCCGCCGCATCGCAACCTCTCAGGCGACGTTTGTTGTCGGAATGATCGTGTGTAGAGCCTGGTCTTCGTCCGTGTCCAACGATTTCGTCCGATTCCCCTGCCAGCCTCCTACGCGTCCTAGTTAAAGCCGAAAAAGGGAAATTCCGCCAACCTGGGGGTTTCTCGACCTGCCCGCCTCCCCACGCGGATAGTCGCGCCCCACCTGTTGTCAAACACCCAGCGTTCGACCTTGTCTGCGCCTGCCGTTCCTACCCACGAAGAAGGCTTGGGCCGGGAGGACTGTGACAGCAGACAGGTCGTTGGCTGCGAAGACAAAAGGCGGTCAGCTCAAGGGAGGACATTTAACGGGACAGCCATGTCTCGCGCCCGGAGTTTCGCCTTGCTTTGCTCCAATGTACCGGCACCCCAAAACTCATACGCGTGAGATCGGTGCCAGTGTCGGGTCACCCGCAGTGGGCGGCCTGTTCGTAAGCCGTCTCACCGAAGCCTCGGCACGAGAAGTCATGACGCCGGCAGCTCTGCCCCAGTTGCACACTCTTCTCCCAATCGAAAAGGCCGGGTGGTCGCTAATAGGCGCTGAACCAACGACGGTCACGACAACGGAGCCAGGACCACCAGCATCTGAGGGACCGCCCCTGGCAGGCGGTCCCTCAGATCGTTCATACGGCCTGATGCTTGTCTTGTGAGGAACGGGGATTCCAGTCCTGTGCGCTGATATTCGCCGCGGTTACGTCGTCGTCATACACCCCGATTCCCGTCATCCCCGCGTGCGCCTCCGCCCCCGCGATGCGCTGTCGTGTTTAATTCCTGCCGGGCCGGGCCCCATAGGAGCCGAGCCCTGAGCCTTTGCAAGCGTCACCGGCGCGTCAAGCCCTGGCGAGCCAGCCGTCACCTCCATCGTCGCCGCTCGTGTGTCCGGTTAGGCTGGACGGCCACAAACACTTTCCGGTATGCATCGAATTCATCAAAGAGCACGGCCGCTTCAGGCGCGCAAGCCACCATCACGCCCGGTCGTGCCGCAACCCGCACGACTGGAGGGAGGTAGGGCACGTCCTGGCGACGTTGTTGGTCCTAGACGTTCCGTCTGTCGCAACCCTCTGCGCGCGGGGGACAGTACATCGCCCGCTGCTAGCTGACCACGGCCACTACGAGGTCGACTCAGGAGCACCCGCTACGCCCGGGTGTGAGAAATTTCACGTCTTAACTTGCGCGCGCTAACTGGCGTCCGTATAGTCGGATGAGCTACGCAGATAGCGCGCGCTAGCGTGTGCGTACATCGCGCGACGCCGACGGCCTCGCCGGTAGCCATCCAAAGCAGACAAGGAAGTCAACGTGAACATGAGATACAGGCGTCTCGCGGCGGTTGTTGCCGCTGTTACAGCGCTCGCGCTCGGAGGATGTTCCTCCACAGGTGACACCGGACCAGATGCAAATAAATCCGCGATTAAGACGCTTCGGTTGCCACTCTCAACCGCGCCCGGGAACTTCCAGATCGGGAACTGGCCAGGCGGCGAGGCCTACATGTTCCTCTCGGTGTACGACACCCTTGTCGGTCGCGGCCTCGACGGAAGCGTCGTCCCTGCGGTTGCAGAGTCGTGGAAATACTCGGAGGACCAGAAGACACTGACGTTCAAGATTCGTGAGGGTATGACCTTCACAGACGGGGAGCCCGTCGACGCCAATGCGGTTGTGGCCTCGCTCGAGGTGGCCAGAACAGGCCCCGCCTCGGCCAGTTCCCTTACAAAGATCGCCGGTGTGGAAGCTCCGGATGAGTCAACTGTGGTCCTGGACCTGTCTGAACCGGATGCGGCGCTACTTCCCATCCTGAGCAGCAATATCGGGGGCATCGGTTCTCCGAAGGTACTCACCGATGAGAGCTCGAAGCTAAAGCCCGTCGGATCCGGACCCTACGTCATCGATGACGCTGCAACCACAGTTGGCGCTGTCTACACCCTGAAACGCAACCCTGGCTACTGGAACTCCAAGGCATACCCTTACGACACCGTTGAGTTCCGTGTGATCGAAGACCCGGTTGCACAGCAGAACGCGATGCAGGCCGGCCAGCTGGATTTCGTCAACATCTCCGCTGACCAGAGGAGCCAGTTTCCTGAGGACAAGTTCACCGTTGGAGAAGGCACACCATCGGGTATCGCCGCGCTGTGGTTGATCGACCGAAACGGGGACATCATTCCCGCACTGAAAGACAAGCGCGTCCGCCAGGCAATTAACATGGCGTTCGATCGATCACTGATCGCGAAGTCTCTCGGTGAAGGCGGCACCTACCCCTCCAATCAGTTGGTGAGTCCACGCGGCAAGGTCTTCAGTGAAGATCTTTTGAAGGTCAATGACTACGATCCCAAACAAGCCAAAGCGCTTCTGGCCGAAGCCGGCTACGCCGACGGGTTTGAGATGAAAATGCCCAGCACTGCCCTGACGACGACCTACGAGTCAGCGATCGCGCAGGCGCTCGGTGATATTGGCATCACAGTGACGTGGGAACCCATCCAGTTCCAGGATCTGTTCCCCAAGATTTTTGCGGGTAACTACGGTGCGTACTTCTTCTACAACGGCCTCACAAGCAATGATGCCCAGGACTTGGCGGGAAGCCTGGTCGGAATCTTCAACCCCTCCAACAACACGTCTCCCGAGTTGACCGAGCTTATGAAGGCTGCGAACAGCGCACCTATTGAGAAACAGGCCGATGCATTCCGAGCGGTCAACGAGTACCTGGTAGAGGATGGCTGGGCTGCACCGATCGGCTACACCTCGGGGTTCTACGCCACGACGAAGGATGTCAAGTACACCCCGCCCTTGGTAAATGGACAGACTGTCCTGCCCTTCGCCCCGGCAGGTTCATAGAAACATCAGTTAGGTGGCGTGGAGCGTCGCTCCACGCCACCCTTCATAGGAGCGAATGAATGTTCTCTTTCATGATTCGGCGATTAGGGCATGGCGTGGTCTTGATCCTCATCGTTACTGCAATCACGTTCTTTCTTACGTACGGCGCGGGTATCCCTGTAGCCACCAACATCCTCGGTAAGAACGCAACACCTGAAGCAATCGCCAAGTTGGAAGCCCAGCTGGGCCTTGACCTTCCAATGGGTCAGCAGTACCTCAACTGGCTTATCAATGCGGTGCAGGGGGATTTGGGCCGGTCGTATTTCTCGAATGAACCCGTGGTGGATGCCATGGCAACGCGGCTGCCGGTCACGCTGTCCATAGTCTTCGTCGCTGCCGCCCTCATGCTGATCCTCAGCACAATCCTCGGGGTGGCCTCGGCCGCACGTCCGGGCATCCTTGACAACATCCTGCAATTCATCTCGGTAATTACCTTCATTTTCCCGACATTGATCCTCGGTCTCGGAATGGTATTTCTCTTCGCGGTCTCCTTGAAATGGGTTCCAGCAGTCGGCTATACGGACCTGAGTGATTCGCCAACGCGTTGGTTCGCGGGAGTCATTCTGCCCGCCATCGTCCTGGCAATCGGCGGGATTGCAGCCCTCGCCGCCCAAATCCGCGGTTCGATGATCGACGAGCTTGAAAAGGACTACATCAGGACGTTGCGCAGTAGAGGAGTGCCCGAACGCTCACTGTTGTTGAAGCACGCACTGCGAAACGCTGCCAGCCCAGCCTTCACCACCTTCTCCCTTCAATTCATCGGCATGTTTGGAGCAGCTCTCTTCGCCGAGAAAATTTTCGCTCTGCCGGGGTATGGAACATATGGCTACCAAGCGACCGTCACCGGAGACCTTCCTGCGCTCCTTGGCGCATCCCTCTTCGGAATCCTTATCGTCGTTGTTGTCAACCTCCTGGTCGATCTTGCCAACGGCTGGCTCAACCCCAAAGCGAGGCTCACATGACAGTCCCCGAACGCCAGGCAACCCTCGATGCAAATCACGTTGAAGAACGTCGCAAAGGATCGTTTGCCCGTATGCTCAGAAACCCACTTGGCCTAGGGGCACTTGTCCTTCTGACCGCCGTGGTCATGCTCGGGTTACTGGAACCTGTGCTGAGCGCGCACGACCCAAATTTCAGTTCCCTGACGGCGGTCAACACACCGCCTTTCTCCCCGGACTACTTACTCGGTGCTGACCAGTACGGACGCGACATCTGGTCACGCAGTCTGGTCGCAATCAACGTCTCCGTCATTTCAGGGCTGCTCGGGGCAGGTGTGGCAGTATCCATCGGTACGGTGTTCGGGCTCATTTCCGGCTATGTAGCCAAACGCACAGACGCAGCCTTGTCCTGGCTGTTCAACCTGGTCATGACCTTCCCGGCACTGATCCTTGTCATGATTCTCTACCCCATCACCGGCGGCGACTACAAGATCATGATGGGCGTCTTCGGGATCTTCATCTCGGCTGGCATTTTCCGTCTGGTCCGCAATCTCGTCCTCGGCGTGCGGAACGAACTATACGTGGACGCCGCGCGCGTAGCGGGGCTCTCCAACGTCCGCATCCTTTCCCGTCACGTTCTCTACGCCGTTCGAGGCCCCATCATCATCGCCTCCGCGTTTCTCGCCGTCGCCTCCATTGGCATCCAGGCAGGCCTGGCATTCCTTGGGCTAGGGTCCAGCCAGCTACCGAGCTTCGGCTTGATGGCGGGAGCTGCGTTCTTGAACATTTACCAGCATCCAATTCAGATGCTCTGGCCCTCCCTCTTCCTGGCCGTCATGACCGGCGCTTTAGTGATGCTCGCCAACGCCTACCGGGACTCCCTCGCAGCTCCAAACGCCGTACCCAAGAAGCCGCGCACGCACACAGTAGTGCCGCCAATAGAAGAGACTGGTGCCACTGATAGCGCTGCAAGCATTGATGGCAACCAGGATCAAGCCAGAAGCAAAGGCAACCTGCTGACGGTTCGAAATCTTCGAGTCGAGTATCCGCAGGCCGATGGCACCTACAGGAGTGTCGTCAAAGGAGTGTCGTTGGACGTCAACCTGGGTGAAGTCGTGGGTGTCGTCGGAGAATCCGGGTCAGGAAAGACCCAGACAGCCTTCTCCATTCTCGGCCTATTGCCCCGCCAAGCCCGGGTCAGCGCCGATTTACTCGAAATTGCAGGCGAACCGATTTCCGCGCAGGATGACCGCACACTACGGCGCATGCGGGGCAGTGCCCTTGCATACATTCCCCAGGAGCCTATGTCGAACCTGGATCCGTCCTTCACCGTCGGTAGCCAACTCATAGAACCCCTGACAGCTGGTATGTCGAAGAAAGAAGCGCGGGCCACCATTCTGGCCCTGCTGGCTCGGGTCGGCATTCCCGATCCTCTACGAACCTTCAAGTCCTACCCTCATCAGATATCCGGTGGCATGGCCCAACGCGTCCTTATCGCCGGGGCTGTTTCATCGCGGCCAAAGCTGCTCATCGCTGACGAACCCACCACTGCCCTGGACGTGACGGTGCAAGCTGAGATCCTTGACCTTCTGCGTGATCTCCAAGGCGAGTTCGGCATGGGAGTCCTCTTGGTAACGCACAACTTCGGGGTTGTCGCCGATCTCTGCAATCGAGTGGTTGTTATGAAGGACGGGGAAATGGTGGAGTCGGGCGACGTGAGATCTATCTTCCACGCGCCGTCCAAGGAATATACCCAACAACTCATCGCCGCGATTCTGGATGAGAACACGACCCGCTCTGACCCGCCCGCAGCGGCGCCGTCTGCACTGAACAAGGAGCATGCTCGATGAGCAACCCACTGCTAAAAGTCTCCGACCTCCGTCTCCGATACCCTGGCACCGGGTTCCGCACAGCGTCACCGGAGGTGCTCCGCGGCGTTTCCATCGAAATCACCCCCGGTGAGACGCTCGGCGTCGTAGGGGAATCCGGCTCGGGAAAAACCACCCTTGGGAGGGCGGTATTGGGTCTCGCTAGACCGACCGGCGGAACGATTAAGTTTGACGGGCGCGACATCACCCACATGAACCCCCGCGAACGGCGACCCCTCGCCCGCGACATTCAGGTGATTTTTCAGGATCCGTACACGTCCTTGAACCCCTCCCTTCAGATTGCTGACATCCTCACTGAGCCGCTCATCGCCCAAGGAACGTCCTCACAGGCGGCTCGCAACTCCGTGCGGCAACTGCTGGACTCGGTCGGACTGCCGGCTAACGCCGCCCAACGCTACCCGAAAGAGTTCAGCGGCGGGCAACGGCAAAGAATTGCTATTGCCCGAGCCGTGGCTCTTAAACCACGCCTTATCGTGTGTGATGAACCCGTTTCGGCTTTGGATCTGACCACCCAGTCACGAGTGCTCGATCTACTCATCGACTTGCAACGCCAAACCGGCGTCGCCTACCTGTTCATTACGCACGACCTGTCAGTGGTACGGCATATCAGCCACCGCGTCACGGTGATGTATCAAGGCGAATTGGTCGAGACCGGTCAAACCCCAGAAGTCACCACCAACCCGCAGCACGAATATACACGGAGCCTGTTGCTCGCCTCGCCGACAGCTGACCCCGACCGCCAAGCTGAGCGACGTGCTGCACGACGCCTCCTTCGTTTGGCGAACTCCTAGTCAATAATTCATATGTAGGTTGGGGCGCCAAGGGCAGTGGGGAGCGGCCCGCATGGTGGTTGCGAGGGCCGCTTGAAGGGGTGGCGCCCGGTGTTGGCTGCTGGCGAGTCTTTAGCGACTGCAATGGTCAGACTGAAATGCGCTGGATGGGTGTCGCATGACGATTGTGCGAGCAGGAGCGTGGCGGTGTCTAAGTTCGAAGCATCGGCAATGGTTCAGGTTCACCAATGCCGGGCACAGGTGCGCCCAGAGAGGAGCGGGCTACTCCAGCCTGGCGTGGCGCAGGTTCTTGGCGTGCGGTCTTCCCACCAACCCCGCATCGCCGGCGGGTCGCTGCTGTGGCAATTGTTGCATCGAGGGCAATTGTTGCATCGAGGCGAAAGGCCATGCTCGTTCTGCCGGCCGCGCTTCACCGGTGTGGACACAAAGGCAAAAGACCTCATCGCAATGAATCGATACAAAGTTACTTGCGCGTGCTAGCTCTGCGGGTGTACGCTCTCGTAAGCCAGCTCACAGTTGTGCATCCTTATTAGTAGACATTGACGATGGAGTCTTCGATGGCAATACGCCCAGGCGATCTTCCCGCCGCCCCTCAGCCTCTGCCGACCGCGCCGGGGGCGCTGGCGGAGGTTATGCAGAACGCACCGCAACCTCCGGCTGAACAGAAAGCCAGCACCTCGTACATCTGGTTCCAAGTACTGGGTCAATTCGGTGTATTCGTAGCATTCATCACGCCTCTGGCGATTTCATTGGCCATTCGTTTGGCGGAGCTGGCGCCGGGCCGTGACGAGTATCTGGGATACATCACCGGCGCTGGATCCTTGGTAGTGATGGTCACAGCTCCGCTTCTGGGTGTGCTCAGCGACCGAACGCGCTCACGAATTGGACGTCGTCGTCCGTTCATGATCGGCGGCATGCTGGTGGGCATCCTTTCACTCTTCGTTATGGCGATGGCACCAAGCGCGCTGGTTCTCGGCATCGGCTGGGTCCTCGCGCAGCTCGGCTGGGGTCAAGTCCTTCAGGCCCTGCTGACATCCATGGCCGATAAGCTATCGGAAACCCAGCGAGGGAAAGTCGCCGGCCTTGCAGGTTTCGCCACCCAGGTGGCGCCCGTTGTAGGTGTTGTAATCGCTGGCAGCTTCGCTGCTGATGCGCTTCTGCTCTTCCTGCTGCCCGGTTTGGTCGGCGTGATCTTTGTGACCCTCTTTGTGTTGTTCACGAAGGAAAACGACACCCGAAACGCCCGGTTCGACGAGAAACTGTCCCTGGGTACGCTGTTCAGCAAGTACCTGTACAACCCCCGCTCGTACCCGGACTTCTCATGGGTATGGCTTGGCCGGTTCCTCTTCTACTTCGGTCTTACCTTGAACACCACGTTCACGGCGTTCTTCTTCGCTGAGCGTCTCGGCGTCAGTGTTGCCGATTCCGCACCCATCATCGCCACCATCAGCCTGATCGGGATTGTTGCTACAACCGCCGGTGCCATTGGAGGCGGATTCCTCTCAGACAAGCTGCGTCGCCGGCGCGTCTTCGTCCTTTACTCAGGTGTTCTTTTCACACTGGGCACGGTTGTCATGGCCGTTGCCTCCGACTTCACTCTGCTGGTGACTGGTTCGATGATCGTGTCTGCGGGAATCGGCATGTTCTCGGCAATCGACCAAGCCCTCATCCTGGATGTTCTGCCGGAGAAGGACACCAACGCCGGACGATTCATGGGCATCATCGGCTTCGCAGTGTCGATCCCGCAGGCAGTTGCACCCTTTATTGCACCGGCATTCCTCGCAATCGGAGTCGTAGCGGGTGGCGAAAAGAACTACACCCTGCTCTACCTCATCGCCGGCGTCTTCACCCTCATAGGCGGCATGGTGGCCATGCGCGTCCGCTCAGTCCGCTAACCCAACCAGCCAGCCAATACCCAGCGTTACAAGGAGTTCCACAATGACCGCCGACTGGTCCGCATCTTTCATCACCCCCAAGCATTCAACAGGCGAACCCGGAGAGCCCGCTTCGTATCTTCGTCGTGAATTCGAAGTACCCGAACTGCCGGTCAAAGCAACGCTCCACAGTACAGCTGTAGGCCTGATCGAAGCGCACGTCAACGGGAACGTTGTGGGAGATGAGGTCTTGACGCCCGGCTGGACTTCTTATCGCCATCGACTCGTTGTCAGCAGCCACGACGTCACGTCGCTGATCACCCCGGGAGTCAATGCGCTGGGCGCAATTATGGGGGAGGGGTGGGCGCTGGGACGCCTCGGCTGGGAGGAAAAACGCAACCACTATTCGGAGCGGCCAGCCGCCTGGTTGCAGCTTGATGTGGAGTACGCCGACGGCCGGACAGAACGGATCACTACAGATGGTTCGTTCCGGGCCGGAACCGGTGCTGTGCTCGCGAACAGCATTTACGACGGCGAAACTTACGATGCGCGTCTGGAACCCTTCGGGTGGGACAAGCCTGGGTTCGACGATTCGCAGTGGGCCGCTGTTGAAATCTTCGACTGGCCGCTCGAAGCACTCGTGGAGCCCACAGCTCCGCCCATCCGGCGGATCGAAGAGCTGGCTCCCGTGGAAATCCTGACAACGGCCTCAGGGCGCACCGTGGTGGACTTCGGCCAAAACATCTCAGGTTGGGTACGGCTCGACGTCCAAGGTCCAGCCGGTACGACAGTGACGCTTAAGCACTCGGAGGTGATGATTGCCGGCGAAGCGGACTTCGAGACGATCCGGACAGCAGCGGCCACTACCCGGTACACGCTGCGCGGAGAAGGACGCGAAATCTGGGAGCCCCGCTTCACTTTCCATGGATTTCGCTACGTCGAGATCGACGGTTGGCCCGGAGTGTTGACCTCCGAGTCTCTGCGGGCCGTTGTTGTCCACTCCGACATGACCCGCATCGGGTGGCTCGAGACATCAAATCCGTTGCTGAACCAGCTGCACTCCAACGCGGTCTGGTCCATGCGGGACAACTTTGTTGGCGTCCCCACCGACTGTCCCCAGCGCGACGAACGCCTTGGCTGGACCGGTGACATCAACGCGTTCGCCCCCACTGCGGCGTTCCTCTACGACGTCCGCGGTGTCCTCGGATCCTGGTTGAGCGACCTCGCCGTTGAACAAAAGGAAAGTGGCTATGTGCCATGGGTTGTCCCTGATGTGCTCTCCACGCCATCTTCCCCGACGGCGCTGTGGAGCGATGTCGCAGTCAGCCTTCCCTGGGCGCTGTACAGGGAATATGGCGATGAACAGATCCTTGCGGACGCTTATGGTTCGATGACCGCCTTCATCCGTCAGGTTGCCGGCCTGCTGGATGACAACGGATTGTGGAGTACTGGCTTCCAGTACGGTGACTGGCTCGATCCGGACGCACCGATCGACAACCCGGCCGGTGGTAAAACCGACAGGCATCTTGTCGCTGCAGCCTACTTGTGCCGCACCACCCGGGAGATGGCTGACACCGCAGCCATCCTCGGACACGAGGCAGACGCCGTCGAATTCAATGCCCTTGCTTACCGCGTCCGCGGAGCGTTCCTGGACGAGTTCGTCAGCAAGACCGGCAGGGTTGTCAACGAGACCGCCACAGCATACGCATTGGCGATCACCTTCAATATTCTCGACGACACCCAGAAAGCGCATGCAGGTGACCGGCTGGCGGAAATCGTAGCCCGCGCCGGCTACCGCATCTCAACAGGCTTCGCCGGCACGCCGCTGGTCACCGATGCCCTCTCTGTCACAGGTCACCTCGACGAGGCTTACCTTATGCTTCTGGAAACGGGCTGCCCGTCCTTCCTGTACCCGGTGACGATGGGCGCCACCACCATTTGGGAGCGTTGGGATTCGGTACAGCCTGACGGGACCATCAACCCCTCCGGAATGACCTCCTTGAACCACTACGCCCTCGGGGCGGTTGTGGACTGGATGCACCGAACCATTGGTGGGCTGAACGCCGTCGAACCTGGCTACCGACGCATGCGAATCGCACCCCAACCGGGCAAACATCTCACTTCCGCAGACCTGAAACATGTCACCCCGCACGGGGAAGTGCGCGTGAATTGGAGCGTGAAAGAGGGCACAGCCCTGCTGGACGTGGCCATTCCGGAGGGGACCAGCGCCGAGGTGGTCCTGCCCCTGCACCCGGATGGGCTGAGAGTAGAGATTGCAGCTGGTGAGCATCAATGGAGTTATGCGGCTGAAATTGCCTCGGCCCGGACCACCTTTGACCTGGACTCAACCATTCGCGAGGTTGCCGAGGATCCGGCCGCATGGCGGCTGTTCAGCAACACCTTCGCTAGCCATTACCCCGGTGTTCCTCTGGACGGCAAGGACCCGGAAGCCGCTGCCATGTCCATCCGCACGCTGCTCGAATACATCCCCGGTGCCTCGGACCAGTTCCGCTCTGACCTTTCAGAGTCACTGGCAGCTGCATCGAACGGAGACAACTGATGACCCTCCACGACGATGCAGCCGGCGCCACCAAACAAGAACGAACAGAGGACCCATTGCCTGTACTGCCCTTCCGTGAATCCACACTGCCAGTGGAGGTCCGCGTCAAAGACCTCCTTGGCCGGCTCACTCTTGAGGAAAAAGCCGGTCAGCTGACACAGTATTTCTACACCGGGGACGGGGAGCCGATTCCGGACGATTTTGACATCGAGTCCCTTCCCCCTGAGCACCGTGTCCACATCAAGCTGCCGCAACTGATTGAGGAGGCC
This sequence comes from Paenarthrobacter sp. 10L412, assembly GCF_056395565.1. Taxonomy (NCBI): domain Bacteria; kingdom Bacillati; phylum Actinomycetota; class Actinomycetes; order Micrococcales; family Micrococcaceae; genus Paenarthrobacter; species Paenarthrobacter sp. 10L412. The sequence continues at coordinate 66,922 of NZ_JBFTJT010000018.1, forward strand.
GTAAGCGCAGGAAAGGCCGGTTCCCTTCTCTTTATCCGGAACCCGGAACTCGCGAACCGCCTGCAGCGCCGCGCTGTAGAGGACAGCCGGTTTGGCATTCCGCTCCTCTTTGGGTTCGACGTCGTGCATGGGTGGCGGACCATTTTCCCCGTGCCAATCGCCATGGCTGCTACTTGGTCCGAAAATGTGATCGAAGCGGCGCAGACAGTGGCAGCACGGGAGGCCCGTGCCGCGGGCGTGCACTGGACTTTCGCCCCCAATGTCGACATTGCCCGGGACCCTCGCTGGGGACGCATCGTCGAAGGAGCAGGCGAAGACCCTGTCCTTGGTGCCGCCGTAGCCGGCGCTAACGTGCGCGGCTTCCAAGGTGACCTCGGCCCCGAGCGGATTCTCGCCGGGGTGAAGCACTTTGCAGGCTACGGGGCGGCCCGCGGGGGCAGGGATTACGACGACGTCGACATCTCCGACGCTGAACTTTGGAACGTGCACATCCCGGCGTTCCGCGCCGCTATCCACGCCGGGACGTCGAACGTGATGAGCGCCTACATGGACTTCAACGGGGTTCCAGTCTCTGGAAACCGCCAACTGCTCACCACCATCCTTCGGGACCAGCTCGGCTTCGATGGCTTTGTGGTTTCTGACGCAAACGCCGTGCGGTCTTTGGAGACGCAGCACTTCGCCAAGGATCAGGCAGATGCCGCCGTGCGAGCGGTGACGGCGGGCCTGGATATGGAAATGGCCATGATGGAACCCGCGTACACACGGCTTCCGGAAGCAGTCCAAAACGGTACCCTCAGTGAGAACGTGCTGGATGCCGCCGTCGAACGCGTCCTCACTGCCAAGTTCCGGCTGGGCTTATTCGAGAACCCCTACACTGAGGAATCTGCCACAGAGGCGGTCCTCGCTGCGCCAGAGCACCGCGAACTGGCCCTGACCGTTGCTGAGCAGTCCATGGTGCTGCTCAAGAACGATGCGGATGCGCTTCCCCTGGATGGCGAATCCCTTCGCAAAATTGCTGTCATCGGCCAACTGGCCCAGGCCTCACGGGACGCTCTTGGACCTTGGGTCTTTGACCATGACGTGACGGAGACCGTGACCATTGTGGACGGTCTCCGCTCGGCGCTGGAGGGGTCCGCAGAAGTGCTGCACGAACCCGGAGCGGGTATTCCTGAGCGTTTTTACCCCACGCCTTTCGATCAGTTGGACACCTCCATCGAGCGGACACCGGATGATTACGACGACGACGCCGCGATCGATCACGCCGTGGAGCTCGCCTCCAGTGCCGACGTCGCAATCGTGGTTGTTGGCCAGCGGCAGAACCAGATTGGCGAACGGGCGTCCACAAGTACGCTGGATTTGCCGGGTCGCCAGCTTGAACAACTGCAGCGCATCCACGGCACGGGCACCCCTGTGATCCTCATTGTCATGTCTGGCCGGCCGCTGGACTTGCGATGGGCGGATGAGCATATCCCTGCCATCGTTCAGACGTGGTATCCCGGTACCCGGGGCGGGGACGCGGTGGCCCGTACGCTGCTTGGCGCTGTCAGTCCGGCAGGGCGGTTGCCCTTTACGTGGCCCCAACACGTAGGTCAGGTGCCGCTTATCTACTCCCATCACCGGACCTTCGAACCGGAGCATCAGCAGTCCCGCTACTTCGAAGGATCCAATGCGCCGTTGTATCCCTTCGGCCACGGCCTGTCCTATGCCAGCTTCAAGTACGGCAATCTCTCAACCGGGCAGGCGGCAATCGCCCGAGGCGATGTTGTTACCGTCAACTGCGACGTGACCAACGTGTCGGACCGGGACGCCGATGAAGTGGTCCAGCTGTACATCCACCAACGCTACGGGACCTCCTCCCGACCCGTCCGGGAACTCAAGTCCTTCCAGCGGATCTCGCTTAAGGCAGGCGAAACCCGCACCGTGGAGTTTGAGCTGGGACCGGACCAACTCCGGTACTGGAGTGCAGCCACCCGCGACTACGTTCAAGACGCTACAACGATCGATATCTGGGTCGGCGGAGATTCCGAGGCTGACCTGGCGGCAGTACTGGAAATCACGTAAGCCGTTGCTTCGACCTGCGGAAGGTCCGGGACCGACAGAGCCCCGGACCTTCTTTTCCGTGCCCTGTTCCTGTTGTTGGTCGCGGCAGGGCCAATTGTTAAGGGAACGGATAAAAACCGAGATCCTGATTAACCCTCTGCTGCGAAACAGCCCGAGCTGGTGCAGACAGTTTGCTGCGGTGTTGCCGTTTCGGCTTGATCGTGGGGTTGCCGTAGTAACTGTCGTCAGCGCTTCGGCCTCGCCAAAAGACATCATTGCTGCCTCGCTTCGGCCAAGTCATTGAAGCGTTGTCCGGTGCGCTCCACGACAGAAGGGGGTACTAGCTCGCGCAAGGTACGATTTTTGGATGAGCACGGAGAATAAAGGCCGTAGAGTTACCGCAGCGGATGTCGCGAAGTCTTTGGGTATTTCCAGGGCTACCGTGGGTTTCGTCCTGAATAAAACGCGAGGCCAGACCATTTCGGAGGCAACCCGTAAGCGGGTCATTAACGAAGCTGCGAGGCTCGGGTATCGTCCGCACACGGCCGCTCAAGCTTTGGCCCGGGGTCGAAGCCGCATCATCTTGTTGGTCCTTCCCGATTGGCCTCTCGAATACAGCATGCGCCGTCACATCGCCGAGGCCTCCGGTTTTCTGGAAGAGGCCGGGTACTCTTTGGTCACCTACACAATTCACGAAACATCCAGGCCGCTGTGGGAGTCCCTTGATCCGGACGTCGTTATTGGGCTTCTCCCGTTCTCGGAGGAGGAAGTGGAATCGATACGGGCGAGTGGTATCACCAACATTGTCCCGGTTCCGGATGCGCATACGCCCGCCTGGCAGACAGGGCCGAGTATTGTCGCGGGGCCGGAACTGCAGGTGGAGCACCTCGTTGAACGCGGCCACCGCAAAATAGCTTTCGCGGCGCCCGGAGACAACCGTCTGCGCTCCTTTGGTGAGGCCCGTCGCAATATCGTCACCAACAAGGCGCTGGAGCTTGGTCTTGGTGAAGTGGATTGCCGTCAGATCGACCGCCAGGACGATTCGCCCCAGGTTGCCGTCCGAGAGTGGGTGAATGCGGGTGTGACCGGGGTGGTTGCCTTCAATGACGAGATCGCGGCAGTTGTTACCAGTGCCGCATTGCGCCAAGGCCTGGCGGTCCCCGGTGACCTTGCTGTCATCGGGCATGACGATGACCCGTGGGGCGAGATTCTTGTGCCCGCACTCTCGACTATCCGTATGGACGTCGAAGGACTGGGCCGGCTGTTGGCACTGACAGCACTGAACGCCGTGGACGGCAGGGACGTGCCCCAAGGGGAGCCCAATGCGGTGGCCACTCTCGTCCGACGGGCGTCGACCTAAAACACCGCCTGGCCTTTGTGCGGCCCGTGTGGAGCCGATCGCAGGGCTCGCGATCTGAACTTCTGATTGTGCCGGCATATCGGCGGCGGCACCTACTTGCGCGTGCTAGTCTTTTCAGCACACACCAAGAAGCACCTCTTACCGCCTCGACGATGGAGTCTCATGCCCACCGAAGCTATCAACCTCATTGACTGGGAATTCGCCAATACCAGTGCTGGCTCCTGGACTTCAGTCAGGCTCCCGCACGATGCCATGATCCACGAGACCCGCACACCTGACGCGCCCGGAGGTGCGGATGTGGCCTACTTCCCCGGTGGCTTCTACACATATCGGACCACGTGGAGTGCTCCGAAGGATCCGGCTGCTTGTGCGGCACTGCGCTTTGAGGGTGTCCAGGGCGACGCCACGGTTACCGTCAATGGCAAAGCAGTGGGTTCCATACGCGGCGGGTACACCGAATTCGAGTTCGCAGTGCAGGACCAGGTCCTTTGGGGTGCTGCCAATGAAATCGTCGTCACCGTAGATAATTCACTTCAGCCGGGAAGCAGATGGTACCCGGGCTCAGGGCTATATCGCGGAGTTTCCGTTATTCTGCGACCTGCCCTCCATTTCGCCAATGACGGTCTACGGGTGCGCACGCTGGCCCTCACGGCCAAAGCCGCAACGCTCGAAGTGCAATATGACCTGAACACACCCCACGACGCTGCAGGCATCTATGTGGAATTGTTCGACGGCGGCACTCTGGTCGCCGCCGCGAAGGCAAATGGAGCGGCGGGAACACTAGATTTGCACGTCCCGAACCCCAAACCCTGGAGCGCAGAAACACCGCACCGCTATGAACTCGTGGCAAAGGTTTATGCAGCTGAAGGGCTGATTGATGAACGACGCGAGAAGGTGGGGCTCAGGACGATCACGGTTGATGCCCAGCGGGGCCTGCGAATCAGCGGAGTCAGCACTTTGCTTAGGGGTGCGTGCATTCACCATGACAATGGAATTCTGGGCGCCGCTACGCACCGGGCAGCAGAATACCGGCGCATCCGGTTATTGAAGCAGGCGGGCTTCAACGCTATCCGCAGTGCCCATAACCCGATGTCACGGCACCTCCTGGATGCCTGCGACGAATTGGGCATGTACGTCCTGGATGAACTCGCCGACTACTGGTTCGCTTCCAAAACCCGGTACGACTCGGCAAGCAGGTTCCGGGACACCTGGTCCGAGGACGCGGACCGCATGGTGGAAAAAGACCGCAACCGCCCGTCGGTCATCATGTATGCCGCCGGAAACGAGATCCCGGAAACTGCAACGCCTGAAGGGGTCACTGTGGCCCGGGAGATCACGGAATACCTGCATCGTTTGGACCCGGACCGGCCGGTCACCCTTGCAACGAACCTCTTCCTGAACGCGATGGTGGTCTTCAACCAGTCCCCTTACAAAGAAGCTCCTGAGGCTGAGGGCGAGACATCGCTGGCCGGAAGTACCGAAGCGAACGTTTGGATCAACCAGATCGGACGCATGATGGACCTCGTTTCGAGGCTCCCACAGGCGGACAAGGCATCCAGGGATGGGTTCGCTGCAGTTGATGTCGCGGGTTACAACTACGGCCTGGCCCGGTACAAGCGGGACCTGCGCGTCTACCCCCAACGGGTAATTCTCGGCTCGGAAACGTTGCCCGCGGACGTCGCCCGGTCCTGGCACTTGGTGGAGGAGAACACCGCGGTCATAGGGGACTTTGTGTGGGCAGGCTGGGAGTACCTGGGCGAAGCCGGAGTCGCGGTTTGGGTCCCTGGGAAACGAGCGGGCTTTTCCAAGCCATACCCACACATCCTGGCGGGCCCTGGCATGTTCGATCTCATAGGCCAGCCGGACATCACCCTGCGCCTGGCGCAGGCTGCTTGGGGTGTCCTGGACGCCCCGGCGATCGGTGTGCGACCCCTGGACCGCAGCGGAGTGCCCATGGTGCGGTCGGCATGGCGCGTAACAGACGCCGTCGAAAGCTGGTCGTGGCGCGGGTGCGAGGGACGCAAGGCAGAGATCGAGGTCTATTCAGCCGATGACCATATAGAGCTATTCCTCAACGGCCGCCGGATCGGGCGCCGCAGAGCCGGCCGAAGCCGGGGTTACGTCGCCAAGTTCACAGTGCCATACGAGCCGGGGTCGCTCACCGCTGTGAGCTACCGAGGCGGCAACGAAGTTTCCAGGACAACCCTTCAAAGCGCCAACGGCCAGGTGGGGCTCCGTCTCACCACCGACAACACAAGTATCGCAGCGGACGAAGCTGAACTGGTTTTCGCCGAACTGGCCCTTGTGGGCGCTAACGGTCAGGTTGAGATGCTCGGCGACGAGAAAGTGCAACTGACTGTCACCGGTCCGGGTGAACTTATCGGCTTCGGAACAGCAGCGCCGGCGCCGACGGAAGCATTTACGGGCACCTTAACCACCACGTATCGCGGCCGTGCGCTCGCCATCGTGCGCCCCACAGGGGCAGCGGGAGCCATCACCATCACCGCACACGCACAGAATGCCGGCTCAGCCGAGCTTGTCGTCCAGGCAGCCGCTACAACACCTGAGCCTGTCGTCTTGGAGCCGGCATCGGTCCGGTAGACCCAATTACCCACGTAAGGAACGGCCGGGCATTCCGGTGGAAAATCGAAGGAGAACACATGAACCGCTATGAAGGACGTCGAGTACTCGTTACCGGTGGAGGGTCAGGAATCGGACAGGCCACCGTGCTCCGTCTGCTGTCCGAGGGAGCAAATGTCGTTGCCGCCGATGTGTCGGTAACAGGCCTGGAGGACACCAGAACAGCGGCCGGTCACGTATCCGGGAAGCTCACGACGGTGGTCATGGACGTCGGCAACGAAGCGTCCGTGAATCACGGCGTAAGTCAGGCCGCGGAGGTTCTGGGTGGGCTGGATGTCTTAGTAAACGCTGCAGGGATTCTGCGCTCATCGCACACAGAATCGACATCGCTGGAACAATTTGAACAAGTCATCCGGGTGAATTTGACTGGGACTTTCTTGGTCATCAGACAAGCCCTTCCTCATCTCAGGGCCGGCCGCGCAGCCGCCGTGGTGAACTTCTCATCCACATCGGCAACATTCGCCCACCCTTACATGAGCGCATATGCAGCGAGTAAAGGTGGCATCCAATCGATGACCCACGCACTCGCGTCTGAATATTCAAAAGCCGGTATCCGCTTCAATTCCGTGCAGCCCGGCTCCATCTCGTCGGGGATGACGGACGGGTCGGGGCAGAGCAAGCAGAATCAGGGTCCCGGCCTCCCCGACGATATGGACTACAGTTTGGCCAGCAAGCTGGTCCCCGCCCTCGGAGAAGGCTTCGCAGGACCGGAGACCGTCGCAAGCGTTGTCGCCATGCTGGCCAGCGATGACGGGAAATTCATTACCGGCACCGAGGTTCGCATCGACGGCGGCACCCACTTCTGACGCGTGGTCTGTCCGGGAATTCGGGTACTCACCTCTATGACGTACCTTCCACCCGGGGCCGGTCAGGGGCACCTCTGGATCCCCGGACCGGTCTCACGCTGCAGGTCATCGACAAGCTGCCACATTTTCGGCGTAGCGGCTGAGTAGGAGATGGCTCGCGCCGCACGTTGGCTGTTTGGATCCAACGCGCCAGGCGTGAGTGAAAAATTCCCTGGTCCCGCACGCGTCCAGGGGCGGCGTCACGCCCATTACCGCTGAAATCCAATAGTCCCATCAACAAGGACTCTGATCATGAATCGACGCTTTAGTCTGCGCCCACCGTCGAAGCAGCGAACCGTTTCCGCCGAAGAACCCGGTGTCGCCGAACGAGTGATGAATGCGTTTGAGTCCATCCTCGTAGAGGCGGGCGAGCGGGCTGCCACTCTGGAAGCTGTGGCAAAGATCGCGGGCGTATCGAAGGGGGGCTTGCTCCACTATTACCCAAACAGGGAAGATCTGGTTTCTGCACAGCTTGAGCGCTTTGATGAACTAGTACGGGAAGACATCCGCACCATGAAGGCAGCCGCCGGAGGGGCGGTCATGCACTTCCTCCAAACATCACTTTGGAGCAGTTCGCCCTTAGACAAAGCGTTTGTTGCCGTGAATCGCCTTGCGCCTATAGCACCTGCTGAGACGCAGCGCAGGCTAGCCGACGTCCAAAAGCAGTGGCTAGAGGTCCTGGAAGCAGAAGTCGGCCCAGAACTTGCCTTAGCGATCCGTTATATAGGAGACGGCTTGTTTTTCAATGCCGTGTTCCACCATGGCGAACCAGGCAACCAGCACCGCCGGGAAACCGATGTGGCCGACTTGGTAAGTCTTTTGCGAAATGTGCGAGGTTCCTAATTCTGGGCGCAGGTGCGCGTCCTTCACTCGCGCACGGCCCCGCTAACGGCGTGGTGCTGCGTGCGAGCCCGCTGGTATCACCGGGGCACACGCGCGGCTCGGGAATGAGCAAGGCAGCCTTACGACGCCAAAGTGCTCACGGTCTGGAAGTCGACGGCCAAAATCGCCCGGGACAAGGTAACGGCGCGGTCCGCCAACTTGTCAAGCTCGGCGTCGGTGCAATCGGTGGGAGCCCAGCGCGTGGCGCCCTCCAGGAGCGTGACCACCACCTGCACGTGCTCCGTCGGATTGGCAAAGCCCATGTCGCGGGCGGCTGCCTCGTACATCCGTTCGTGGAGCGTCACCCAATCGTCCACCTGCGCTCGGAGATCCTGGGGCAGGACTTCTGCCATCCTGTCGGTGGCTACGAGCAAATCCCATAAGTTGCTTTCCGGGAGCCGCACCTGCCGGGTGAAATGCAGTCTGACCATGGCGTCCCAGAACTCTTCCGCATTTGTGGCCGGCGCTACCGCCTCAAGCAGAGCGACGCCGAAGCGGTGGAAATGCCAGCGGAGCGATTCGGCTACGATCTCGTCCCGGCCGTCGGGGAAGTGGGAGTAGAGGCTGGGCGGTTTGATATTGACGGCATTTGCGATGGTCCGCATCGAGACGGAATTGAATCCATTGGCAATGGCGAGCTGAAGGAAAGCCTCAAGAATGTTCTGCCGGGCAGCTTTCTGGCCCGCCCAGTTCCACTCCTCCAGCCTGATTTGGAAGGCTGCCTTCGCAGCTTCGTAGGACGTCTCGCTCATAATGCGCCATCCTAACAGTCGTTAGGTAAATACAGACACATACCCTGTTGCCTCACGTCAATAGGTCCGGGAAGAGTGATTCGTTGCCTCACGTGAAAAGGTCCGGTTCAGGGGCTTGTTGAACCAGGTGTTGGTTTTGTAGTCCCTGGCCGGGGCTTTTGCTTTGGCGAGGGTTTCGAGTTCGCCGGTGAGGGCGAGGATCTGCCGAGACAAGGCGGCGGGTTTGATCCGTTTGAGCTGGGCGTTCATGCCGATAACTGCCCTTTTCCGGACTCCGGGGTGCGCTGCGGCCCGCTGGTGCGGGGTGAGGGCATGGTCGTGTTTCTTTACGACTTTCGCGCCGTGACGGGTCTTCGACAGGAGCTTCTGCTGGGGCAGCAGGTAGTTAGTGAAGAGCGCATCGAGGTCCCAGATCTCGTTGAGCTTGGCCAGTTCCGCCGGGGTGTCGTACCGGTAGTACCCAACGAGCTCACGGACCCTGGCCCAGTTCTTTTGCTCCACGTGCGCGCCGTCGTTCTTGTTCCCGGGCCTGGAACGAGTGAAAGTGATCTGCTGGGCGTGGCAGTACTCGAGCAGGTAATCGTTGATGAACTCGGTGCCGTTGTCCGAATCAATCCCCACGATAGGAAACGGAAACCTGCCCATCGCGTGCTGCAGGGCCTCGAACACCCACTTCTGGGCCTTGTTCGGCACGGACCGGTTCACTGTCCAGCCGGTGGCAATATCGGTGACCGTCAGCGTGTAACAGAACTGCCCCGACGCCACACCGCCTTCATGACCCACCAAATCGATTTCCACGAATCCCGGGACCGCGTCGTCCCATTCCGCCCATGTACGGATCGGGATCTGTGATTTCAACAGCGAGCCCGGTTTGGTATGGGAGCGCCCACGCAACACCAACTTCGCCCGTTCCGGTGCCAGCTTCCGGTCGATCGTGGCCGCGCTCATCCGCATCAACAACACCGCTTCATCATCATCCAAGGACAGCTCACCATCACGACGAAGCATCGGAACAAGAACCGGCAGCATCGGTGCCAGGCGTTTACCCGCCGGAGCCCGCAGAACGGCCCAGCACACCACCAACGCCTCCACGATCCGCGGACCATACACCGGCACCGGAGCCGGCCGGGCCCGCACGGGTCTGAGTTCCAACGCCCTTCGCAACGCACGCCGAGCATAATCCCGGTTCCACCCCGTCAACTCGACCAACTCATCGAGGATCCGGACCTTCTCGGCACGCGTTCCCCGGGCATAAGCACGCGCTTTGATCAAAGTGACCGCCTTACGCTGGCTCATCGTCAGACCCATCCCTCAAGGATGTCCGCGCCCAGCCCCAACCGGACCTTTTCCAGTGAGGCAACGTATCCACCCCAGCGGACCTTTTCCATGAGTCAACGCGCATACTTCCCTAACGTCTGTTAGTTAGGTACTCTGGAAGTGGCGCGGAGCACATGCACCCACCAACCCGGATGGTTTGAGGGAAGAGCAAACAATGGTCACCGAAAACGCGAGCCTGGGGGCTGCTCGGAACAACAACGTCATCCTCGGAAGCGGGCTTTCGGGAATGGTTGCTGCGTACATCGGCGCAAGGGCGCTGGAGGAAAACGCATCACAAGATGAGAACTGGAGCGCCGAGCGGGTGTTCCGTCCCATGCTGCCGAGATGGCGGCCACGAAAGTCCAGGCCAGGTGGATCTGGCCCGGCGTTGGCGTCCTGAACCGCATACTCAGAGAGAACCTCCCATGTCTGCAGAAGTACTGTCACCGTGGCCGAATGAAACCCCACGTGAAACCAACCGCGTCCGCGAGCTCTTCCTCATGCAACCCCATACCGACCTCAGCGGCATCCGTCCCATGGTGGCCCGTTCGTGGTACCGCAGCCGTGCTGCGGGCGTCGATGCCTTCGCGGACCGCGGGTTCTACGACGAAGGGCGGGTGGACGAGTACACGATCGCGGCGGCGGGACCGCACCTGCAGAAACTGGATGAAGTGGCTGCCGACTTGGGCGGATACGTCAACATCACCGCCCCCAACGGTGTCCTGGTCAAGGCCAGCTTCCTGCGGGATGACGGATTCCCCGCTGGGTATTCCCTGCTGGAGGAGAGTTGCGGAAGCAATGGCGAAGGTTTGGCCCTGGAAGAAGGGCGCGGTATCTGGCTGGCCCCGGAAGAACACTTTCGGGAGGACATGAGGGGCAACTGGTGCTTTGCTTCCTTGGTCCGGGACCCGTTCCATAACCGTGTGCGGGCCGTGATAGGTCTGACGCTCCCGGCAAACCGGGTCAGCACGCTGGAACCATCATCGACCCTGCTCATGCTCGAAGGCGTCGCTTCCCGGATTGAGCGCGACATCGAAGTCCGCACCTCATCGAAGGAGCGGGCACTGCTCAGTGAGTACCTCAGGATCTCACGCCGAAGGGGCAACCGGGCGGTCATTGCCGTCGACGGTAAAAACGCGCTCCAGAACGCATCCGCGACTGCCACGCTGGTGGACAGCGACTTTTCGATCATTTCCGGTTATGCCAAGGCCGTCATGGCGTCCGGCCGCGACATGAACTGCGAAGTTATCCTGCAAGGGCCGGGGCGTTCCACGCTGGAAATTTCACCGGTAACGCTTTCCGCGGCCAACGTCGGAGCAATTGTGGTGGTCCGGCCGCACGCGCCCGCCAAGGAGCGGGCAAAAGCCGCCGCCGGTGCTGCAATAACGCTGGAATCGGCGCCGCAAGGAACTGCGGATCGCTTATTGAAGCACGTGGACGGCACCAGCACGGAGTTTAAGCGAACCCTTAACCTGGCGCGGAAGGCTGTGGACCAGGACCGGTCCGTGGTGCTGATCGGTGAATTGGGCAGCGGGAAATTGCGGCTGGCCGATGCAATCGGGTCACTGCGGGGTGGCCGCGCGATAGTTGACGCACGCAACGGTGACCTCAGGAACCCCAACTTCAGGGACGTCCTGCACCGGGTGGCCACGGAGCTTCCAGCCACGTTGATCGTGGAGCACGCTGACGAGCTCTCACAGAATGAAGCAGTCGAGATCGCCCGGAACCTTCGCGGCCATTCCACCACCAAGCTGATCTTCACCATTACCCGCCCCACGGACGCGACCCTGCTGCTTTCCGAGGCGTTCGACGTCCTTGAAATCTCGGTGGCACCACTTCGCAACAGGAGGGAAGACATCCCACAGCTGGCGAATGCGATTGCCGGGGAGATGGGGGAGCGGCGGCTTTCCCGCAGGCTGCTCACGACGCTCACGCAAGCCGACTGGCCACGTAACATCGACCAGTTGAGGGCCGTCGTCTCCAACGCCGTGGAACGGGCAGGCGGTGCCGAAGTAACAGTGGATGACTTGCCACAGGGATTCCACCGAGTTTTGACGAAGGGTCGGCTTTCCCGCCTGGAAGACGCGGAACTCAGCGAACTGCGCACGGCGCTCCAGGAAGCAAACGGCAATCGCAGCCTTGCCGCGGAGACCCTGCAGATCGGGCGCTCCACTCTGTACCGGCGCATGGACTACTTCCGCAGCCGCGGCTTCGACCTCTGATTCCACGCAGGCAGCAGCCGACCTCCTAAAGAGGCCGGCTGCTGCGCGCTGCCCAGGCGGCGAAAGCCGGACGGCGGGTGGCCGCTTGTGCTGCCCGGCCCTCCCCAGTCGGTGGGACAAAGTGTCCCACTGTGGTGTCTCGATATGGCACGGATGGCCGCCGCGATATCGCGTTGTACTGGAAATCACCCGGCACCGGCACCCGTCCCAAGGAGTGTCCGGCAGCGACCGAGGGTACGAACACGAACAGGACGACTGACTATGACCCGCGATGCCCAGGGAACCATTCTTGTGGCCCCTCACCATTTCCCGGACCTGGACCGTGAGCACGCGCTCGCGGAGGAGTTCGGCTACACACTCAACCCCGCGGCAGACACCGATGCCTTCCGCGAAGGGCTTCCCGAAGCCGACATTGTGATGATCACGCCCTATGCCAAGCTCACTGCCGCCGACTTCCCGTTGATGACCAAGTGCCGTGCAGTGATCCGGTACGGAATCGGCTACGACAACATCGACGTCGCCGCGGCTACCGAAGCGGGTATCCCGGTCTCGATCGTTCCGGGCACGGCCTCGGAAGAAGTCGCCTCCCATGCCTTCGCCATGGGCCTGGCGTTGGCCCGCCGCCTACCTGCCGGAAACGCCGCCATTGACAACCTTGGCTGGGCCGGAACCATCGGCTACGACACCCCTGTCCTCTCCGAGCTTGAGGTCGGCGTCCTGGGCATGGGCCGCATCGGGCAGCACGTGGCTCGCATGTACTCCTCTGTAGGAGCTCGCGTGCGCGCTTATGATCCCTTTGTCACGGAGAGTTTCGTGGAGATGACGGGGCTTCAAGACATCCTGGAAAATTCCGACGTCGTCTCCCTCCACCTGCCGCTGAACGACGAGACGACGAACCTCATCTCCACCGACGTCCTCGCCAAAATGCGTCGAGGCACAGTGATCGTCAACGTGTCCCGCGGCGGACTCATCGATGAAACCGCGCTCGCCGAAGCATTGGCCTCCGGGCACATCTCAGGCGCCGGCATCGACACCTTCGCCCAGGAGCCGCTCGGTGCGGAACACCCCCTGCGGACGGCGCCAAACGCCATCCTCACGCCGCACATCGCGTGGCGTTCCAACCGGTCGACAGGTGCCCTACAGGACGGTGCCGTGGAGCGCGTACGCCTCGCGCTGACCGGCCAGCCGCTCATCGACCTCGTGAACTGAAACGACTCGTGAACTGAAACGACTCGTGAACTGAAAAGACTGGAGAAACCCGACTTGGCTACCACCAATCATTTGGAAGACCTCGCTGCGTTGCAGAACCCTGCAGAGGATCCGCATCTGCGCCGTGGGCCGCGCGGCTTCCCGCTGCTGCCTGGCGGCTACGGCCGGTCAACCTACTACACCGGCGCACCAAGCCCTTACGCCATCAAGGGCGAGGGCTACCGGGTGTGGGATGACCGCGGCCGTGAACTGATCGACGCGAACAACAACTTCACGTCCCTGATCCACGGCAATGCCCACCCGGAAATCACCGAAGCTGCAACCAAGGCCCTCACCACTGGTGCAAGCTGGGGTATCCCGAACCTCTACGAATGGGAACTCGCCGAACTCCTGCTCGGCCGCCTTCCCGAATTGGACCAGGTCCGTTTCGCAAACTCCGGCACCGAAGCCGTCATGTCCGCGATCCGCATCGCCCGTGCCAGCACTGGCCGAGAGCGCGTTATCGTCACCAAGGGCGGATACCACGGAACGTCCGAGGTTGCCCTGGTTCCCGGTGGACCGTCCTACCAGCGCGGCGTCACCCGCGGCGTGATCGACGACGTCACAGCGGTTCCGCTGAACGACGTCGAATTCCTTCGCCAAGCGGTCGAGGCCGCTCCGGACGCCTACGCTGCCATCATCCTGGACCTGCTGCCCAACCGTGCCGGCCTCCTTACCATCAACGAGGACTTCGTCCGGACTGCCCGGGAGCTGGCCACCCGTTACGGCATTGTCCTGATCATTGATGAGGTCATCAGCCTCCGCCTTGGCTACAGCGGCTTCAGCGGCGAATACGGGGTTACCCCGGACCTGCTGACCACGGGCAAGCTCATCGGCGGCGGATTCCCCGTTGGAGCTGTCTGCGGCACGGCCGAGCTGATGGCCGAAGTGGACCCGACGCTCCCTGGCAGCCTGCCTCACGGTGGCACCTTCTCCGGCAACCCAGTGAGCATGGCAGCGGGTTCCGTCGCCCTGCGCCTTTACACGGAAGATGAGGTCAAGCGCCTGAACCAGTTGGGCGACACCGCTCGCGACACGGTCAACGCCAGTGTTGCCGAAGCCGGCTGGGAGATCCGCGGCCGCGGCTCACTCCTCCGCGCGGTTCCGGCCGGTGCAGAGAAGGTGGACGAACACACCCAGCACAAGCTGTGGTGGGCCTCTTACGAGCGCGGCCTGCTGGGCTCCCCGGCCAACCTGTTGTCGCTGTCCACGCCCATGGACGAAAAGGTTGTCGCTGACATTACGGACCGCCTGGCCGACGCTGTCCTGGCAGTCGCCGCAGGGGCTCCCACCACGGAAGGCGCAAAGTAGCCATGAAGATTGTTTCCTACGAACACGAGTCCGGCGTTCGCGGCGGCGTCCTGATCGATGACACCGTCTATGACCTGGAGCTGCTGCTGCAGGGTTCCCGCCAGGCGGTGCACGGAGCCACGACGTCCGTCCGGGAATTCCTGGAATTCTACGGTGACAGGCTTGAGGCCATTTCGGCCGAGGTCAGCGCATTGGCTGGTCGGGACCCCGAAGCCCATGTGGGTACCCGGGCCGATATCCGTTTGACCGCACCTGTACCCAATCCTTCCAAGGTGCTGTGCATAGGACTGAACTACAAGGACCACGTTGCCGAGACCGGCCGCGCGTTCCCGGAGTACCCGGACGTTTTCGCCAAGTTCGCCTCCACCATGGTTGGACCCGAGGACGAGATCGGCGGTGCGAAGATCAGCGAGAACCTCGACTTCGAAGGCGAGTTGGCAGTAGTCATCGGGCGCACGGCCAGCGGGGTCACCGAAGAAGAAGCGCTGAACTATGTTGCAGCGCTTGCCCCGCTGAACGATGTCACCGCTCGCGACTTGCAGTACCGCGGGACCCAGTGGCTGGCAGGCAAGGCCGTAGACGGCTCAAGCCCGTGGGGTCCGGCCATGGTCACCCTGGACGAAGTGGGCGATCCCCAAAACCTGGACCTCGCAACCCGCGTGAACGGCATCGAAGTGCAGCGCTCCAACACGAGCCACCAGATCTTCCCGATCGCGCGGATCGTCTCCTACCTCTCAAGCTTCCTCACCCTGGAACCGGGCGACGTCATTGCCACAGGGACCCCGCAGGGCATTGGTGCCAAGCGGAATCCACCTGTCTGGCTGGAACCGGGAGACACGGTGGAAATCGAGATCGACAAGGTGGGGCTGCTCCGCAACACCGTGGGCAAGCCCCAGCTCTAACCCCCTGCAAGCTCTACGAAAGTAATGAAGACCATGAGTGATGTACAAACACAAGCAAGTGAGGCCAGGTACCGCATCGCCGTCGACACCGGCGGTACCTTTACCGACGTCGTGGTCGGTTCCAACAGCGGTGACATGGCGGTGGGCAAGGCGCTGACCACCTACGACCGCGTGTTCACCGGCTTCGAAGCGTCCGTCCGCCGTGCAGCCGAGTCCGTTGGCTGGAGCGGTGACGATGTTCTGCGCAACGCAGACGTCATTGTCTACGGCACCACCCACGCCACCAATGCAGTGCTCACCGGTAAGGTCGCCAAGACTGCGCTGCTGACCACGGACGGTTTTGCCGACACCCTGCTGCTGCGCGAAGGTGGTCGCCGTGACGCCTTCGATTCCAAGGCTGCCTACCCGCCGCCGTACATTCCCCGCCAGCTAACCTTCGAAATCACCGAGCGCATCTCTGCCGAGGGCGAAGTCCTGGTGGCACTGGACGAAGAACAGGTCCGCGAAGTCCTCGGATCCTTCAGGGAACAGGGCATTGAAGCCGTAGCCGTTTCCTTCCTGTGGTCCATCATCAACGACCTCCACGAGAAGCGCGTTGCCGAGCTGATCCAGGAAATTCTTCCCGGCGTTCCGTACACGCTCTCCAACGCGGCAAATCCCACCATCCGCGAATACCGACGCTCCTCGGCAGCCTCGATCGACGCTTCCCTGAAGCCGTTGATGGCCGACCACCTGGGCAAGCTCCGCTCCGACCTCCAGGAATACGGCTTCGCCGGGGACCTGCTGGTGGTCACCTCAGAAGGTGCCGTCCTCGACGTCGCCGATGTCCTTGACCGTCCCGTCCTGCTTCTGAACTCCGGCCCGTCCATGGCACCGCTGGTGGGTGCGGCAGCTGCTCCAGACCACGACACCGTGGTGGTCTGCGACATGGGCGGCACCACCTTCGATGTGTCCTTGGTGGAGAACGGCGTGGTCCGTCACACCCGTGAAGCGTGGCTGGGGGAGCCGTTCGTCGGTCACCTCACCGGCCTGTCCTCCGTAGCGGTGTCGAGCATTGGCGCCGGCGGCGGGAGCATCGCCTGGATCGACGGCGGCGGGCTGCTTCGCGTGGGCCCGCAGAGTGCGCGCAGCACCCCCGGTCCGGCAGCCTACGGCCGCGGCGGCGAAGAACCAACCGTCACGGACGCTTGCGTGGCGCTCGGCTACCTCGACACAGAGGGCTTCGAAGGTGGCTTCACCCTGAACCGCGAGGCTGCCATCAAGGCCATTGACACCCGCATCGCCGGGCCGTTGAAGATGGACACCCTCCAGGCCGCCCAGGCCATCCTGGATGTCTCCGCCAACCACATGGCCACCGCCATCCGACAGTCTGCCCTCGAACAGGGCGTTGATCCCCGGGGCGCGCTCATTGTTGCCGGCGGTGGCGCAGGTGCCATGGTCGCAGCGATCATCGGCAGGCTTCTGGAAGCCGACACCGTCCTTGTCCCGGCGACCGCCGGCGTCCTGGCCGCCTACGGCGCCCACCGCGCCCCGATCGCCACAGAGTTCCTCTCCCCGCTGCACAACGACACCCGCAGTTTCGACGCCGGTTCGGCCTCCCGCGCTGTGGAGGATCTGACAGCCAAGGCTGAGGCCTTCGTGAAGCGCTTCGATGGCGTGGGCGAGGCACCCAAGGTCACCTACTTCGTGGATGCCCGGTACCCCGGCCAGGCCTGGGACCTCCGCGTCTACCTCGACGCCGCCCCGGACACCTCCGGCGATGCGGCAGGCATCATCGAGCGCGCCTTCCACGAAGAGCACGACCGCCGCAACGGCACCCACGACCCCGACAGCCGCGTGGAGATTATCACCTGGGGCGTCCGCGTGGAGATCCCGCGTCCGGAGAACGCCAAGTCTGAAAGCGAACTCAGCCGAACGGCGGAAATCCACCGCACCGACGACATCGTGTTTGGCGGCGAACCTTTCAGCACCCAGCGCTACCGCGGCGTGACGCTCGCCCCCCGCGACAAGATCATCGGGCCTGCCGTCATCGACCAGCCAACCACCACCATCGTCGTGCCGCCGGAGTGGGACGCCACGCTCGATGAACGATCCAACATCTACCTCACCCGTAAGGAGGCGTAACCGTGACCCGCGAATTCGATCCCGTAAAGCTCTCGGTCCTTGCCAACGCATTCGACGGCATCGTCCGCGAAATGACCAACGGCCTGCTCCGCTCCGCCCGCTCATCAGTCATCAACACCGCCCGCGACTTCTCCTGCGCCGTACTGACTGCAGACAACCAACTGCTCGCCGCGGCCGAAGGAGTCCCCGTGCACGTCTTCGGTGCCGGTCCGCTGGGCGAAGACATGGTGGAACTGCACAAGGACATCCGGGAAGGCGACGCGTTCCTGCACAACGATCCCTACATGGGTAACTCGCACGCTGCAGACCACGTGATCCTGGTGCCCATCTTCATCCAAGGACGCCACCTCTTCACCGCCGTGACGAAGGCCCACCAGGCCGACTGCGGCAACTCGCTTCCCACCACGTTCTTCGCAACAGCGCGGGATGTCTATGAGGAAGGCGCGCTGATCTTCCCCTGCGTCCGGATCCAGCGCGACTACACAGACATCGACGACATCATCCGCATGTGCAGGTCCCGCATCCGTGTGCCCGACCAGTGGTACGGCGACTACCTCGCATCCGTGGGTGCTTCCCGTATCGCCGAGCGCCGCATCCACGAGCTCGCAGAAAAGTTCGGAGTCGATGACCTGGTGGACTTTGTGGACGCCTGGTTCGACTACTCCGAGCGACTGACCGCCGGCGCAATCGAGAAGCTGCCCGAGTACGTCCTCCACGGCACCTCTGCCCACGATCCCTTCCCCGGCACCGGACCGGACGGCGTGCAGCTGCAGGCGACCCTCGAGGTGAAGCCCAAGCAGGGCAAGATTGTGATCGACCTGCGCGACAACCCGGACAACCTTCCCAACGGCTTAAACCTCACCAAGGCAACGGCCACCGGCGCCGCATTGGCCGGCATCCTTTCCGGCATTCCGGAGAACCTGCCGAGCAACGCTGGAACCTTCCGCCGGGTGGAAGTGCTGCTGCGTGACGGCTGCGCCGTCGGTGTTCCGAAGCACCCGTACTCCTGCTCCTCGGGCACCACCAACCTCGCCGACCGCGTAGTGAACATCGTCCAGGCCGCGTTCTCCCAGATCGACGACGGATACGGCACCGCCGAGGGTGCGGCCGGCCAGGCACCCGCCAAGTCGGTCATCTCCGGCACGGACGAACGCAACGGCAACGCCTATGTAAACCAGATCCTGGTAGGCGGTGTCGGCGGGCCGGCTACCCCGTTCGTCGACGGATGGCCCACCTACCAGCGTCCAGTGTGCGGCGCCCTGCTGTACCACGACAGCGTGGAAGTGGACGAGCAGCGCTACCCGATCCTGGTTCACGAACGCACCCTGGTAGCAGACACCGGCGGAGCCGGCCGCCAGCGCGGCGGACTCGCAACCCGCGTCACCATGGAACCCCGTGGGGAGAGCGTCACCCTCACCTACGGCATCGAAGGCAAGATCAACCCGCCCAAAGGTGTCCGTGGTGGCCACGACGGGGCAGAACCGTCCGCCTGGGTAGAGGACCTCAAGACCGGCGAACGGCGCGAGATCCCGGTAGTAGGCCGCTACGACCTGCAGTCGGGCGAGAAGGTCGTATCCATCACCCCCGGCGGTGGCGGCTACGGCGATCCGCTGGAGCGTGACGTCCTCGCAGTCCTCGACGACTACCGGGAATCCCGCGTCACTGCCGAGGCAGCAGCTGCCGATTACGGCGTGGTCATCACCGACGGCGCAGTTGACGAGGCAGCCACAGCGAAGGCCCGTCAGGAACGCCTGGCCGGCTAGCCGACAGCTATCGCAACCCATCCCGAGGCGGGGTATATTCCTCGCCTCGGGATGTTCCAACAAACATTTACGGAGATTCACATGGAACCCATTCGAGTCGGCATCATCGGCGTCGGAAATGTACTTAACCAATACCTGGACAAGATCGGCGTCCACCCCGACGTCAACATCGTTGCGCTCGCGGATGTGAACCCCGAGGCAGTCCGGAAGCGTGCTGCCGAGTACGACGTTCCCAAGGCCCTCACCCCGGACGAGTTGCTCGCAGATGAAGACGTGGAGTTGGTCCTCAACCTCACGCCGCCCAAGCTCCATGCACCGGTCACCCTCCAGGCGATCGCGGCCGGCAAGCATGTCCTTTCCGAGAAGCCCTTCGCCACGTCCCTTGAGGAAGCGAAGCAGATCCTGGACGCGGCACGGGAAGCCGGCGTCAAGGTTGGCTCCGCTCCCACCACCTTCCTGGGTTCCGGCATGCAGACCAGCCGCAAGCTCATCGACGACGGCTGGATCGGTGAGCCTGTTGCAGCTTTCGCGTCCTTCGCGTGCCGCGGTTATGAGCACTGGCACCCGAACGTGGACCCGTTCTACAGCCCCGGAGCTGGCCCCATGCTGGACATCGGACCGTACCTGATCACCAACCTGGTGAACTTCTTCGGCCCCGTTTCCCGCGTCTCAGCAACCACGCCGCGTTCGTCCGAGACCCGTCCCCGCCCCGGCAAGGAGGGCGAAGTCATCCAGATCCAGACCCCTACGCACGTCACGGGCACCCTCGACTTCGAGTCCAGCGCCACAGCTACGGTGATCGTCAGCTGGGACATCTGGAACCACAACCTGCCGCACCTGGAAATCTACGGCACGGGCGGTTCGCTGGCCGCCCCGAACCCGGACCACTTCTCCGGCGCTCCCGTGCTGCGCCGCGGCGAGCCTGGCGACCTTGCACTGGACATGACCCCTCCCGGTGGCGGAGATTGGCGCGAAACACCCATCACCCACCGGGACGACGCCTACCGTGGCATCGGCCTGGCCGAATTCGGTTACGCCATCCGCAACGGCGTGGAACCCCGGACCGGCGGCGACTTCGCCTACCACGTCCTGGAAGTCCTCCTCGCCTTCGAGGCGTCCTCTGAGCAGGGCAAGCACATCGCGATCAAAAGTACCTGCGAGCGGCCCCGGCCGCTGCCCTCCGTGGGACCGCAGGAGCCTTACCGCTTCGACTAAGACAACCGAAAACAAACAGCAGCCGACGGCGGTACGCACGTACCGCCGTCGGCTGCTGTTGTTTTCGTGTCCGGGAACATGGGTGCTGCGTCCCAAACTGGGACACAACTTTGCTTCCCCATGGTGAAAACCTGATGTTCGGGCGAATCGGTTTGCAAATGCCGACGCACCTACGAATTTAGGAGAACCCATGACTAGCACAGCCGCTGCTGATATCGGCACCGAGGTCAATATCGCAGCCGATAAAAAGGCCGTCCGCCGCCGCACTGTCGCACAAGCCATCGTTGAGTATTTGCAGGTCCAGTACAGCGAACTCGATGGTGAAAAACGGCGTCTGATCGCCGGTATGTACGGCATCTTCGGGCACGGCAACTCCGTTGGCCTGGCCCAGGGCATCGACGAATACGGCGTGGACTTCCCGCATTACCAGGGCAAGAACGAGCAATCCATGGTCCATGCGGCCATTGGTTTCGCGAAGGCTTCCAACCGTGCTGCCACTCTGGCCTGCACCGCTTCAGCAGGCCCAGGATCCACCAATATGGTCTCCGGTGCCGCCACGGCCACCACCAACCGCCTCCCTGTGTTGCTGTTCCCCGCGGACATCATCAACAACCGGTTCGGCGACCCGGTGCTGCAGCAGATCGAGCACCCCGTTGAGCGAGATGTTTCCGCCAACGACTGCTTCCGTCCCGTCAGCCGATACTTCGACCGGATCACCCACCCTGCACAGTTGCTGTCAACGCTCCCGGAGGCCATGCGCGTCCTCACCGACCCGGTGGAAACCGGTGCCGTGGTGGTTTGCCTTCCGCAAGACATCCAAGGTGCCGAGTTCGACTTCCCGGAGTCCTTTTTCACCCCGCGCGTCTGGCACATCCGCCGTCGCCCGGCCGTTGAAGACGAGCTGCGCGACGCCGTCGAAATCATCCGCAACGCCAAGCGTCCGCTGCTGATCTCCGGTGGCGGTGTCCGCTACTCCAAGGCACAAGACGAACTGGCACGCTTCAGCGCGGAATTCGGCATCCCGGTGTCAGAGACCTACGCAGGCAAGGGCAGCGGACCCATCACCGATCTCAACCTCGGTGCGCTGGGTGTGACCGGAACCGTGGGCGCCAACGAGATCGCAGATGGTGCTGATGTGGTGGTGACAGTGGGTTCACGCCTGCAGGACTTCATCACCGCTTCCCACTCGCTCTTCCAAAACCCGGACGTAAAGTTCGTGAACCTCAACGTGGGTTCGTTCGACGCCCACAAGATGGGCTCGTTCCCCGTGATCGGGGATGCCAAGCTGAACCTGGCCGCCCTGCGGGAGCGCCTCGCCACCGTCGGATACTCGACGTCGGACGAGTTCCGCAGCGACATCGCAGATGCCCGCAAGGCCACGCAGGAGGTGCGCAAGCACGACCTTCAGGATTTCGCCGGCGAACTGATGAGCCAGGCCCAGGTGATTGACGTACTCAACAAGTGCACCACCAGCGACGATGCCCTGATTTTGGGATCCGGCGGCGTGGTTGAAGGCATCCATAAAGCGTGGGATCCCTCCAACGGCACCGAAATTCACTTCGAATACGCCAACTCCTGCATGGGCCATGAGATCCCGGCCGGCCTCGGCTACCGTTTGGCCCGTCCCGAAGCGCCGGGCGAGGTGTACGTCCTGATCGGTGACGGTACCTACTTCATGCAGCCCACGGAATTGGTCACGGCTGTCCAGGAACGCAAGAAGATCATCACGATCGTGATCGACAACCGCGGACACCAGTGCATCTGGCCCCTCCAGGTTGCTAAGGGTGGTCCGGGCCGCGAATTCGGCACCCAGTACCGGGAACGCAGCAAAGAGTCAGGTCGACTGGACGGGGCGATCCTCGACTTCGACATCGCAGCCAACGCAGCCAGCATGGGCTGTGCTGCCTGGTCCACGACGACGATCGAAGAGTTCTCGGCCGCCCTCACCGAAGCGCAGGAAGCCGAGGGCCCCGCCGTGATCGTGGCCCGTGTTGAGCCGTGGCGCTACCTTTCCGGCAATGGCGCCTTCTGGGACGTTGGAGCTCCGATGACTTCGGAGCGACCCGCCACCCTGGAGGGTGCTGCCAAGCACCTCAAGGGCCGTGAGCGCCAGCGCTTCTACGCTGCCACCACCGCACCTGAAACGCGCTAAGCGCACCGGGCGGGATCGCTACGCAGCGGTCCCGCCCGTCGTCTTACGGGCTTGCCCGTTCTTTCTGATTTTCGTAACAAAGGAGCATTCATTATGAGCGCATTTGCCGTTACTGATCCGGCCACCGGAACCATCCATGCTGAGTACCCCGCCGCCACTGACGCAGAGGTGGAAGCCGGGCTCAGCGCCGCCCAGCAGACCTACCAGGAATGGTCCCGCACCACCACGGTGGCCGAGCGCGCGGCCTTGGCCAAGCGTCTTGCGGACCTGTTTGTCGAGCGCAAGGACAAGCTGGCCGCCATCATCAACCGTGAAATGGGCAAGCCGCTGCAGCAGGCCGTGGGCGAGGCCGAGTTCTCCGGGTCCATCGCAGCTGCTTTCGCCGAGCATGCCGAGGAATGGCTGGCCGATGAGCAACTCGAAGTAGCCGACGGGCTCCGGAGCTTCTTCCGGTACCAGGGCCTTGGCGTGATCCTGGGCATCATGCCGTGGAACTACCCCTACTACCAGGTGGCACGGTTCGCGATTCCGAATATCATTCTGGGCAACACTGTTATCGTCCGCCACGCCAGCCAGTGCCCCGAATCGGCGTTGGCGCTGGAGGAACTCTTCCGCGACGCATGCTTCCCGGAGGGCGCCTACGTCAACCTGTTCGCCACCCATCAGCAGATCTCGGAGATCATTGCCGACGACCGTGTGCAGGGTGTCTCACTTACCGGTTCGGAGCAGGTGGGAGCGATCGTGGCTGAGCAGGCGGGGCGCGCGCTGAAGAAGTGCGTACTGGAGCTTGGCGGCGCCGATGTGTTCCTTGTTCTGGACACGGACGACGTGGACCTTGCGGTGAAGAAGGCCGTAATGGGCCGCATGGGCAACACGGGCCAGTCGTGCAACGGTTCCAAGAGGATCGTGGTGATGGACAAGTACTTCGACGAGTTCTCGGAGAAGTTCAAGGCCGCCATCGCCGGACAGTCCTACGAGAACGGCGATTTCGGGCCGATGTCTTCCGATTCGGCCACCAAATTCCTGGCCTCGCAGGTGCAGGGCGCCTTGGACCAGGGCGCCGAGATCCTGGTGGGCAACAATGAGCCCAAGGGCAACGTCTTCACGCCGACGGTGATCACCAACATCACCCCGTCCATGGATGTCTACAGCGAGGAGCTCTTTGGCCCCGTGGCCCAGTTGTACAGGGTCGGCAGCGACGAGGAAGCGATCAAACTGGCCAACTCCTCGCCGTACGGCCTGGGCTCCGTGGTGATTTGCGACGACATGGAGCGCGCCGAGCGCGTCGGCAACCAGCTCGACGTCGGTATGGTCTTCGTGGGTGCCTACGACCTCAGCGGTGCGGACGTGCCGTTCGGCGGCGTCAAGAAGTCCGGGTACGGCCGCGAACTCGGCAAGGTGGGCATGCTGGAATTCGCCAACAAGAAGCTGTTCCGCTTCGCCAAGTAGCTTCAGCGCAGCAAAATCAGCGCACCAAAAGGGAGGCCGGATCATCGCGATCCGGCCTCCTTCTGTGTCCAAAGGGCTTAGGCCCCGTACGTCGTCTTTCCGGAGACTTCCGGAATCTCCACCCAGTCGCCGGAACCGGCGCTGCGCAGCGAGGCATCCACCAGCTCCGAGGCCGACCAACCATCGGCCACCGAGGGTCCAAGCTGCTTGCCCTCAGCCACGGAACGCAGGAAGAGCGCGGCTTCGATGGTCTTGAGGTCGTTGAAGCCGATGCCCGGGCCGGGGCCCGGCTGGAAGCGCCCGAACTCGCCGTAGGCCGGAGGGGTCATGATGGTCCGGTAGCCGCTGCGGTCCGTAGCGAGTTCAAGTTGGTTCATCCGTTCGAAGTTCCAGCGCAGGGAGCCTTCCGTGCCGTACACCTCGACGATGTATTCGGCGTGCGGACCAATGGCAACGCGGGTGGATTCGAACATGCCGATCGCGCCGCCTTCGAAGCGGGCCAGCATGGCGGTGTAGTCCTCGTTTTCCACCTCACGGGTGACATCCGAGGCCTGGCCCATGTCGAAGGAGTTGGAGGAGTTGCCGGCCGGCAGCGGGCGGTCCTTGATGAAGGTTTCCGTGACGGCATTGAGCGAAGTGATGCGCCCAACGAGGAACTGTGCAAGGTCAAAACCGTGACTCAGCACATCACCCAGGACACCGGAGCCCGCCCGAGCCTGCTCGTAGCGCCACGTGAAGACCTGCGTCGGGTCGGAGGCGTAGCCGGTCAGCAGGCGGATCTGCACGTTGGTCACCTTGCCCAGTGCGCCGGAGCGGATGAGCCGTCTGGCTTCAGCTACGGCCGGTGCATGCCGGTAGTTGAACCCCACGGACGTGATGAGTCCTGCAGCCTCGGCACCTTGGGCAATCTCGCGGGATTCCTGGGCACTGCGGCCCATGGGCTTCTCGATCCAAAAGTGTTTTCCGGCCTCGATGGTAGCCAACGCAATTTCGTGGTGGAGGAAGTTCGGGGAACAGATCGAGACGACATCAACGTCCGGGTTCTCGAGCACCTTGCGGTAGTCGGTGGCGGTTTCCCTGTAACCGAGCGCGTCCTCGGCGTGGTGGCGGCCGGCGTCGTCGGGGTCTGCCGCGATCACAAGCTCGGGGTGGCGCGGCAGTTCAGGGAAGAACTGCTTGGTGGCGAGGTAGGCGCGGGAATGCAGTCGCCCCATCCACCCCACCGATATGAGGCCAACGCCAATGCGTTTCTGGTCTTCCAAAGTGGACTCCTTAGTCTGTGCCGCTCTCCGGCGGTGCTGTGCCGCAGAGATAGGCGGCATCTGCGCATCAGCCTATGGAGGCAAGGTGTGTGCGCTGTGTCTCAATCTGAGACATCCGGAGCTGGCGTCCGGCTGTTTGAGTGGAACGTACTAGTCCAGCAACGCCAACCAAGAGGAGCCCGTCGACGATGATGGACCGCAGTCAACAAACCCGTAACGAACCTTTGCGGGTGCTCGTCACGGGCGCAACGTCCGGCGTCGGAGAAGCGACCGCAAAACTCTTCGCGGCGCGGGGTGCGCGGGTGGCCCTCATGGGGCGGCGCGCCGGAGAGCTGCAACGGGTTGCAGGAGAGATCGACGGCGGCGCACACCAGGTGGTCACCGACGTCGCTGACGCCGACTCAGTCCGGAATGGCGTCCGGGGCGCCATCCACTCCCTCGGTGGGCTCGACGTGGCGGTCAACGCTGCCGGGGTTGCCGGTTACGCGCCCCTGGAGGACCTGGACGAGCACCGCTGGCGCGAAGTGCTGGACACCAACCTCTCCGGCACGTTCTACGTTGCCCGGGAAGCGGGCCTCCACATGCGCAGAGCCGGGGGAGGAGCGATCGTCAATGTTGCCTCGGACCTCGCAACCATGGGAGTCGCCGGGCTGGCCCATTACTGCGCAGCGAAGGCAGGCGTCGTGGGGCTTACCAAGGCGCTTGCCGTGGAGCTGGCGCCCCATGTCCGCGTCAATGCCGTCTGCCCCGGTCCGATTGATACGCCCATGCTGCGCTCGGGCCTGGACGCCGAGCCGGATCCCGTCCTGGCTCTGCAACAGAAGCAAAGCACTGTGCCGCTGCGCCGGTTCGCTGATCCCGAGGAGGTGGCAGCAGCCATCTATTTCCTGGCCGTTGACGGCACCTTCGCCACCGGCACCAGCATGGCGTTCGACGGCGGCACATCCGCCGCGTAACTGCCACACCCAAGACCTCATAGAGACAAACAAGCCAAGGAGCCTTGAAAGATATGTCCGAGTCGAACTACAACGACCTCCGCAGCGCACGATGGTTCGCGCCACACGACCTCACCGGATTCGTACACCGCACCGCCATCCAGGCTGAAGGCTTCTCACGCTTCGCCCTCAAAGACAAGCCAGTCATTGGCATAGCAAACTCCTGGTCGGAACTGGTCAACTGCAACATCCACTTCAAACTGTTGGCCGACGCCGTGAAGCGCGGGGTCCTCATGGCTGGCGGGCTGCCGCTGGAGTTCCCGACGATCTCCCTGGGTGAGAGCTTGATGAAGCCTTCGGCCATGCAGTTCCGGAACCTGATGGCCATGGACGTTGAAGAGTCCATCCGCGCCTACCCGCTGGATGCCATCGTGCTTCTGGGCGGCTGTGACAAAACCGTCCCAGCACAGCTCATGGGTGCCGCCAGTGCGGATGTTCCCACCATCATGCTGACGGGAGGCCCCCAGGAGCCCGCCCACTTCCGGGGGAAACAGCTCGGGGTTGGCACTGACACCTGGAAGTACGCAGATGAGTTGCGTGCAGGAAAGATCACCGAGGCGGACTTCGACGAGCTTGAATCCGCAGCGAAACCATCTGCCGGACACTGCAGTGAGATGGGCACTGCCTCCACCATGACATCCCTCGTCGAAGCCCTGGGCATGTGCCTGCCGGGTACTGCCTCAATCCCTGCAGTGGACGCGCGCCGCGCCCAAGCAGCCGAAGCCACAGGACGCAGGGCAGTGGAAATGGCCCTGACCCAGGGGCCGAAACCCAGCGAAATCTTGACCAAAGAAGCCTTTGATAACGCCATCACGCTCTTGATGGCTGTAGGTGGCTCCACCAATGCCGTCGTGCATCTCCTGGCGCTAGCGAGGCGCGTTGGTTACGAGCTGCCGTTGGATCGCTTCCACGAAATCTCGCAGCGCACGCCTCGCATCGTCAATGTCCGCCCATCGGGTGAATACTTGGTGCAGCAGCTGTTCCAGGTAGGTGGCATCTCCACGGTACTCAAGGAGCTGGCGCCACTCCTGAACAAGGACGCCATCACCGTCACGGGTGAGTCCCTTGAAGATGGCTACAAGACGGCACCGGAGCCGGACGGTGTCGTAGTCAGCACCCTCCAAGAACCCTTCGACGCTTCAGGTGGCATCGCCGTCGTCCGTGGCTCCTTGGCACCCAATGGTGCCGTGATCAAGAGAAGCGCAGCCTCCAAGGACCTGCTGCAGCACAAGGGGTCGGCGGTGGTGTTCGAGGACATTTACGACCTCGGCCGCAGGATTGATGATCCAGATCTGGATATCACGGAAGACTCCGTACTGGTCTTGCGCAACAGCGGCCCCGTAGGAGCTCCCGGTATGCCCGAGTGGGGCATGCTTCCCATTCCGGAGAGGCTGCTGCGCCGGGGCATCCGGGACATTGTCCGGATCTCCGATGCGCGAATGAGTGGCACGGCCTTCGGCACCACGGTCCTGCATGTTTCGCCGGAGGCTGCTGTGGGCGGTCCGCTGGCCATTGTCCGCGACGGCGATCCGATCGTGCTGGACGTCGAAAATCAGCGCCTCGACCTGGACGTCCCTGCCGAAGAGATCGAGGCCCGATTGGCCGAGCTCAAGCTCCCCGCGCCAAAATACCGGCGCGGCTACGGACGCTTGTTCATCGACCACGTGAACCAGGCACATGAGGGCTGCGACTTCGACTTCCTCAAGGGTTTGCCGGATGAAGAGCCGCAACGGCTGCCGTACGGACTGATGAGCGGTTGGCAGGGCGGCTGGTAGGCCGCCGCCGATACTAAGCACGAGTTTTAGGGGCGCTCCTGCGGAAGCGCCCCTTAAAAGGAGAAAATATGTCACGACCTAAAGTGATTGTCATCGTCCAGGAGGGCCGGCCGGTGCCACCCGTGGAACGTCTGAAGGACGAAGCGGAGGTGGTGGTGGTCCGGACGGCGGACGAGTTCCGGGCGGCGCTGCCGGGAACGGAGATCCTGTTCCTCAACGATTTCCGGACAAAGCTCCTGCGCGACGTTGGCCCGGGACAGTTGCGGTGGATCCACACCTCCAGCATCGGCGTCGACAGCCTCATGACCGAGGAGATCATCAACAGCGACATTGTTGTCAGCAACTCACGGGGCGTGTGCGAGAGGCCCATCGCGGAATGGGTCCTTGGCGTGCTGTTGATGTTCACCAAGGATCTGCGGCGAACCATCGAGCTGCAGCAGGCGCGGACATGGCAGCACCGGGAAACCGAGCCCTTGCTGGGCCGCAACGTGCTGGTGGTCGGCCCGGGACCGGTGGGACGCGAAACTGTATTGCTGTTGCGCGCGGCGGGCATGGAGGTGTCGGTGGTGGGCCGGACCGCCCGCGAGGACAAGCAGTTGGGCGCCATTGCCTCCTTCGACGAGCTGGATGCGCTCCTTGGAAAGGCCCAGGACGTGGTGCTGACTGTTCCCCTCACGGAGGAGACCCGCGGCCTGTTCAACGCCGCCCGGTTCGATAAGATGCGTGCCGGTGCCCGGTTGGTCAACGTAGGCCGCGGGGCCGTGGTGGTGGAGCAGGACCTCCTCGATGCGATCGACGCAGGTCACTTGGGTGCGGCAGCCTTGGACGTTTTCGAGAACGAACCCTTGGCGGCCGAAAATCCGCTGTGGAGCCGCAGCAACATCCTGGTTTCGCCCCATGCCTCCGGTGACCTGATCGGGTGGCGCGGACGTGTGGTGGACTGCTTTGCAAAGAACCTGCAGCAGTGGAAGACAGGGCAGCCGCTGGGCGACGTCGTGGACCTGAAAAAGCTCGGCGGGACTGCTCCAAAAGGGCTGTCTCAAGCTGGTACAGTACTCCCACAATCCGCGTCGATAGTGTGATTCAGCACTTTAAATTTCGTGACGAGGATTACATGTCTAGCTCAATAAAAGGCAAGCCAATAACGCCTACCCAGACCCAGGAAAACAAGCTCAGCGGAAATATGGGGGTGGGCGAGCTCGTGATGAACGTGCTCGCGTTCTCTTCCCCGCTGACCACCGTTGCCGGCACCTTGCCCGTAATGCTACTTTTCAGCGGCCGCACTGCTCCGGGGATTTATCTCCTGGTGACGCTGATGCTGCTGATCTTCTCGGTGGGGTTCGTCAAGATGAGCCGGAGCGTCGAGGCGCCAGGTGGCTTCTACTCCTTCGTCACCGCAGGGCTGGGAAAGCCGGCCGGGCTTGGCGGGGCGCTCTTGGCCCTGGTGGGCTACATCTTCATCGGATTCTTCGCGCCGTCCCTGTTCGCCCTCACGCTGCAGAGCTTTGTGGTCAATACCATGGGCGGTCCGGAAATCCCGTGGTATTGGTACGGGCTGGGCATCATCGTCATCACCACTATGTTGGCGTACAACCGGATCGACCTTTCCGCGAAAGTGCTGACTGTCGTCATGCTGCTTGAGTCAGCGGTTGTCATCATCTTCGATGTTGCGGCGTTCGCCTCGGGCGACGTGTCCCAAGGCGTTGGGTTCTCCATGCCGCGGATTACCGACGCCGGCTTGGGCCTTGCGCTGCTTTTCGCCGTCGGTAACTTCTTCGGTTTTGAAGCCACTGTCATCTACCGGGACGAGGTCAAGAACCCGGACCGGACCATCCCCAGGGCAACCTACCTGGCCGTGGTGGGCATCGGTCTGTTCTACGCAGTCGCAGCGTGGGCTTACACGGCGTTCCTGGGTGCGGATAACGTCCAGGAAGCGGCCAAGGCCAACACCGTGAACCTGTTCAACGACTCCGCAACGGTGCTGGTGGGCAAGATCTTCGCTGACATTGGTGTGGTCCTCCTGATTACGTCGATTCTGGCCTCGATGCTCTCGATCCAGAACATCGCGGCCCGTTACAGTTTCTCGCTGGCCGCTGATGGGGCACTCCCCAAGGCCTTGGGCCGGGTGCACCCCCGGCACAAGTCGCCGTACGTTTCAGCGCTGGCCGTGGGCATCTTGTGGGCCGTAGCAACCGTCCTGTTTACCGTAATAGGGGTTGCTCCTGAAGCCCTTTACCCGATCGCCAGTGGAAGCGGCACTTTCTCGGTCCTGTTGCTGATGTTTATCACGAGCTTCGCCGTCCTGGTCTACTTCGTCCGCCGCCGCGGATTCGCTCCTGAGCCCGTGTGGAAAACGATCGTGGCACCGATAGTGAGCGTGATCTTCCTCGGGTTGATCACCTACCTGGCGATCGCGAATTACCCGGAGCTGATCGGCGGTTCCGCCCTTATGACGGCTATTTTCATGTCCTTCACTTTCACCCTGTTTATTGGCGGAATTATCTACGCATACGTCCTGCGTTCAAGGCGTCCGGAAGTTTATGCACGCTTGGGCAGGCAAAAAATCGACCAATAGACATCTCAACGTCTGGAGACCTGCAATGACGCAACAGATCAGAGTGGGCCTGTTCGGGACCGGCAGGATCGGTCAAGTACACGCCATGAGTTTGGCAACCTTGGAAGAAGCAACGTTGGCCTGGGTGTGCGATCCATTTATAGAGGGTGCCAAGCGAACAGCCGCCGAATACGGTGGGCGCGTGAGCGACGATCCGGAAGAGGTCTTTGCTTCCGGGGAAGTCGACGCCGTTATTGTCGCCTCTCCGACGGCCACTCACGTGGACCTCATTGAACAGTCGATCGACGCCGGGATCCCGGTTCTGTGCGAGAAGCCAATCGACCTTGAGATTGCGCGGGTCGATGCTCTCCGGGCCAAGGCGGCAGCTGCCGACGTTCCCATCGCTTTGGGTTTCAACAAGCGCTTCGACAGGCATTTCGTTGAGCTCAGACGGCGTGTGGGGGCTGGCGAGATCGGGGCCTTGGAGCAACTGATCATCACCAGCCGGGACCCGGGGGAGCCGCCTGCGGCCTACCTCCCGCAGTCCGGTGGGATCTTCCGGGACATGACCATCCACGACCTGGACATGGCCCGCTACTTCATCCCGGACATCGTGGAGGTGTCGGCCGCGGGCGCGAACCTCTTCAGCGATGGCATCCGGCAGGCGGGCGACTTCGATTCGGCGGTGGTTACCTTGCGGGGTTCCAAGGATGAACTTGTGACCATCTTCAACTCGCGGCATTCCGCGTACGGCTATGACCAACGCATGGAAGCCTTCGGATCTGACGGCTTGCTTCACGTAGCGAACAAGAACGACAGCCTGGTCCGGCATTGGGGCGCAAGGTCCGTGGAGGGAATTGCTCCGTACCAGAACTTTTTCCTGGAGCGCTACGCTGAGGCGTATCGGCTTGAAGTCGCAGAGTTCCTGCGCGCTGTTCGCGGACTTCCCTCGCGGAGTCCGGGCTTCGAGGACGGCCGTGCGGCCCTGATCCTGGCTGACGGGGCGGAGAAATCCGCCCGGACCGGGGGAGCAATAGCAGTGGACCTCTCGGCCTGACCCTGAATTGCCCGGTTCGGGCACGGATTCTTTCGCAACAATCCGTGCCCGAACCGGGCTTTGCCCTTTAAGGAAAGTGAATTGTTTCCCACGGCAACAATTCAAGGCAAGGCGGTGTTTCAAAGTGGCACATCTGCCGCATTCTCCGGTCCGCCAAAGTTCAAGTAAGTGAAACAGTGTGGCAAGGGTCACGCAGCTGCGGGGCTTCCTTGGAAATACCCCAAGTCTGCAAAGTCAAACAACGTAGTTTGATGGGCCATCTGTCAAAGGTGTTTCACCGGTTCATTTGCATGGCCCTATCAAACGAGGATGAGATGACCGACGCACCACCGGCGACAGCTCCGCTAGTCGCCCTCAAGGACATACACAAGACATTCGGGGCGGTGTCCGCTTTGCGCGGAGTCAGCATCGATGTCATGCCCGGCGAAACCTTCGCACTTCTTGGAGACAACGCCGCCGGCAAGTCAACGCTCATGAAAGTGCTGACGGGCGTTTACCAACCTGACCGCGGCTCGATTGAGTTGGATGGGAAGCGGACCGAGTTCCCAACCCCTTCCGCTTCGCGCGACCAAGGCGTCGAGATGGTCTACCAAGACTTTGCCTTGGCAGACAACCTCGATGTCCGGACCAATATCTTCCTGGGCCGGGAGCCCCAGAAGAACATCCTGGGTCCGCTGTTGAGGATCATCGACAGGAAGAAGATGGAATCCGAGACCAAGCGCGTGCTGGAACGCCTGGACATTCCCATCAACCCGCGTCTGAAGGTCAAGCGACTCTCCGGTGGCCAGCGGCAGGCCGTGGCAATCGGACGGGCCCTGGCCTTCGACGCCCGCTTGATCATCATGGACGAGCCCACCGCAAACCTGTCGGTGGCCAAGGTGGACAAGCTCATCGAAGTAACCCAGCGCCTCAAGGACCTGGGCATCGCGGTCATCATCATCACCCACCGCCTCGACGAGGCCTTCGCAGTGGCAGACCGCTTCGCCGTCATGCGCCAAGGGCAAGTGGTGGGGCGGTTCCGCGTGGGCGAGGTTTCCGAAGCCCAAGTGGCCCACCTGATTTCCCACGGCACTCTGGACGACTACGTGGACACCGGCAGCGGCATCCCTGAGGAACGCCGCAAAATCGGAAGCACTTCATCAATGGAAACCGTTGATGCCTTGGCCGTGCGCGGTACTACGAACGGGAGCGACTTATGAGCATCACCATGGACAATCTGAAGACCAAGCTGGGCCCTGCCGAGCTTAAGGAAGGCCTGACCGCAACGAAGGTCAAGCGGTTCATTGGCGATTACGGAATCATCATCCTGTTCGTGGTGATCCTGGTCTTCCTCGCAGCAGCGGCGCCGAACTTCCTTACCCTGAACAACATCGTGAACGTCGTCAGGCAGTCCTCCATCATCGGACTGATCGCACTGGGAATGACCTTCATCATGATCACGGCAGGCATCGACCTGTCGGTGGGCTCCGTAGTCGGTCTGGCCGGCATGACCTTCGCCCTGCTCGCTCCTGCCAGCGGGGGCGCTTTTTGGCTCCCGCTGATCGCCGGGCTTGGCGTCGGGCTGTTGGTCGGTTTCCTGAGCGCGGCAATGGTTGTCTGGGGAGCCATCCTTCCCTTCCTGGCCACTTTGGCCACCATGGCCATAGCCCGCACAGCAGCATTGGTGATCACAGACGGGCAGGTTGTCTCCGGCCTGAGCGGACCGGCCGAGTGGCTGGGATCCGGCTTCATTGGGCCCGTCCCGGTACCCGTGATCATCTTCCTGGTGGCCGCCATCATCTGCGAGTTCGTGCTGAGCCGAACCAAATTCGGCTCCCATGTCTACGCTGTGGGCGGCAATGAGGAATCGGCCAAGAAAGTCGGCATCTCCACCAGCCGCGTACTGTTCACCGTCTACCTCATTGGCGGCGTCACTGCCGCCCTTGGCGGACTCGTTCTCACAGCGCGTCTGGACGGCGCCGCGCCGGTGGCAGGTACCGGCTACGAACTCCAGGTGATTGCCGCCGTCGTCATTGGCGGAACGAGCCTCTTTGGCGGCGTCGGCACCATCCGAGGAACCGTCATCGGCGTGCTTCTGCTGGGCGTGGTGATGAACGGTATGAACCTGATGGGCGTTTCCTCCTACTTCCAGCAAGGCGTACAGGGCGTGATCCTGGTCCTCGCCGTCCTACTGAACCGCTGGAAGTCCGACTGACCCAGCAACAAACAACGCATCACAACAATCTCCCAACGCACAGACACAAACCACTGAAAGGAACAACCATGGGTATGCGACGTAAGATCGCCGCGGCGGTCGCCATGATGGCTGCAGGAGCACTCACCCTCACCGGGTGTGCCGGCAGCAGCAACGCAAGCAGCAGCGGAGGGGCGGCCAAGACCTACAACATCGGCGTTGTGGTCCTTGACCTGCAAGACCCGGACCTGGCCCACATGACCGAGGCCATGAAGAAGACGGCGGAGGAAAAGGGCGTCAAGCTCAACATCACCGACTCCAAGAAGGATGTCGGCAGTGAACTGAACCAGGTTGAGGACCTCCTCACCCGTCAGGTGGACGCCGTCATCATGCAGCCGCTGGACGGCGATGCGAGCCAGAACGCGGCCAAGCGGGTCATTGCGGCCAACATTCCGCTGTTCATCTTGTCTACCGAGTTCGCCGACGGATCGGACGTCGGCTACAAGAGCTACATCGGCGTGGATGACACCGTGGCCGGCCAGATGCAGGCCGAATACCTCAACAAGATGATGCCCAACGGCGGCAACCTCGTGTTCGCGGCAGGCATCTACGGTGCATCCTGGACCGACCGCCGCAAGTCCGGCTTCGACAAGACCATCAATAAGAACTTCAAGATCGTGGCCGAATTCCAGGCCAAGGGCAGCCGGGATGACGCCAAGCGCAACATGGAGGACACCCTTCAGCGCTTCCCGTCCGGCCAGATTGACGCGGTTGTGGCCAACAACGACGAAATGGCCATCGGTGCGGCTTCCGCCATTGCCGATGCGGGACGCACCGCGGAGTTCAAGGCAGTGGTTGGCGTCGACGGTACCGATCCCGCGTTGCAGGACATCAAGGCGGGCACCATGTCCGCAACGGTCCGCCAGGACTCCGCGGGACAGGGCGTCAAGGCCGTTGAGGTAGTGACTGACTTCCTGAACGGCGCAAACGTGGACAACCGCTACACGCTGCCGTTCACGCTCATCACCAAGGACAACCTGTCTGAGTTCCTGAAGTAACTCTCCTCCGGACACGGACTCAGTAACGGGCACAGTGGATCCCTCCACTGTGCCCGTTCTGTTTTGGCACACTCCGGCAGGGTAACCACCTGCCTAAAATTCCAGCGGACCACTACGAATTGGAGAAGGCGAACATGCCCCATAGTGACGATGGAGACACGAAAGTTGGGCAGGTGCTGGCCGTGTTGCGCGGGCAAGGCATCGAGGTGGATAACTCTCCGCGACGGCTCTCCGAGTACTCCTACGATGCGTCCAACTACCGTGTCCGGCCTGCCGCCGTCGTCTTTCCGGCCAGCGTCGACGACGTCAGGAAAGTGGTGCGCGAATGTTCCGCCCTGGGCGTCCCCATCACCCCGCGCGGCGGTGGAACGTCCATGGCGGGAAACGCCATCGGTGAGTCTTTGGTGATCGACCTCTCGCGCCGCTTGACGAACGTGGACGCGTTCGACGAGAGTAAGGGGGCGATTTGGTCGGACGCCGGCGTGATCCTTGGCGAACTGCGCTCTTACGTCGAGAAAACGAGTAGTGGGGAGCTGACCTTCGCCCCGGACCCATCTTCGATGACGCGGGCCACGATCGGCGGCTCCATTGGCAACGACGCGTGCGGCAACCACTCGGTGGCCTACGGACGAATGACCCAGCATGTGCAGGAAGTGGAACTGGTTACGGCCGATGGTGCCCACCTGCATGCGGGACGTGGCTTCATCCGGGCCGTGGACACGGGGGACCAGCACTCCGTTGCCAGGGCCGCAGAACTGCTGGCAGGCCTGAAGGAGCTGGCCCAAACAAGCCTGGCCCCGCTGCGGGTTGAGCTGGGAAACATTCCCCGGCAGGTCTCCGGCTACCACCTGGGGCACCTCCTGCCGGAGAACGGCCTGGATGTGGCGGCCGCCTTGGCAGGCAGCGAAGGCACGTGCGCCTTGGTGGTGCGAGCAAAAGTGGGATTGGTCCCGAAGCCCCGAACCACGGCCTTGGTGTGTCTCGGATACGCGAATACTATCGACTCGGCCCGTGACGTGATGACAATCCTCGCTGCCAAGCCCAGCGCCATTGAGGGGCTGGACGCCTCTATTGTGGACATCATGCGCCACCGCCGGGGTGCCGCCAGCGTGGACTCACTCCCGCAGGGCAAGGCGTTCCTGATGGTCGAGTTCCCGGCGGACACCATGGAACAAGCCGCCGCTGACTGCGAACAACTGCTAGAGAAACTCAACGCCGATGGCCGCGTTGTGGACCACGGGATCGTCACCGAGCCGACAGAACGGGCCAAGCTGTGGCGGGTCCGCGAAGACGGCGCCGGGCTTTCCTCGCGCAGGATCGACGGAGTCCAGACCTGGCCCGGCTGGGAGGATTCCGCCGTTGCTCCTGAGCGCCTGGCTGACTACCTCGCGGAACTTCTGCCCCTGGTGCAGAAGTACGGCTACACAGCCTTCATGTACGGGCATTTCGGTGCGGGCTGCGTGCATATGCGCCTGGACTACGACCTCCGAAGCGACACTGGCCGAGAGTCCTTTGAGGACTTCACCCGCGAAGCAGCGGCACTCGTGGTGGCCCAGGGCGGCTCGCTTTCGGGGGAACATGGCGACGGCCGGGCACGCAGCGAACTGCTGGACGTGATGTATTCGCCCACGATGCTAGCCATCTTCAAGGCGTTCAAACACCTCTGGGATCCTGCCGGAGTCCTCAACCCTGGAATAATCGTGAACCCCGAGCCCTTCGCTGCTTCGCTGGCTCTTGAGGGTGTGCCCCAGCCGGGTCCTGCGTACGGTGAGCCGGCCGAGGTGCCGGGTGCCGCCGTCGTACCTTCTTCAGCTGGCCGCAGCCTGTTGCCGGTGGCGAGCCCCTTCGTCGGCAATACTCACGCCTGCATCGGAGTGGGTCGCTGCCGTGCAACCACCGGCGGCTTCATGTGTCCCAGCTACCGTGCCACCAAGGACGAGAAGGACTCGACGCGAGGCCGCGCCAGGGTCCTCCAGGAACTTACCCGCACCAAAGGCACCAGCCACGGAGGCTGGTCCAGTCCGGAGGTCAGGGAGGCGCTGGATCTGTGCCTGTCCTGCAAGGCCTGCTCGGCCGACTGCCCCACTGGGGTGGATATCGCAGAGGCCAAGTCGGAACTGGTGGATGAGCATTACCGCGGCAGGATCCGACCCTTTACGCACTATTCGATCGGTTGGCTGCCGCGGTGGCTACCACTTTTGACGCACATTGCGCCTATCGCCAACGCGGGGACCGGCTTCCGGCCGTTCCGGTGGATGGGCGAAAAGTTGGGCATTAGCGCACGACGGCGGCTCCCGGCCTTTGCGGTGTCGGGCCGCATACAGCGGCGAGTGAGGGAGGCACAGTTCACGGACAATGCCGATGTGCTGCTGTTCATCGACAGCTTCACACGCGCCTTCCGACCCGAAGTGGTTCCGGCCGCTGCCCGGGTGCTGCGCGCATCGGGCAGTTCTGTGGGCTGCACACCGGACGCCTGCTGCGGACTGACCTGGATCTCCACGGGACAGCGCGATGGAGCACGACGGCGGCTGGCGAAGTTGATCAGCAGGCTCGACGACGGCACGGACCGCGACATCGTGGTCCTGGAACCCAGCTGCGCGGCCACCATCCGCGACGAAGGTCCCAAGATGGTGGGCGGTGCAGCAGCCGCGCGCGTGGCTGCCCGGATCCGCTCGTTCTCCGTGGCTGTCGATGAGGCTATCAAACGTGGCTGGAAGCCGTCCGCCGTTCCCCCCAAAACCGCTGTACTGCAAACCCATTGTCACGAGCATGCGGTCTTCGGTTCGGGCGCACAAAAACGGGTCCTGGAGGCGTGGGGAGTACCCAACATTGTGGAGTCGTCCTCGTGCTGTGGAGTGGCCGGAAACTTTGGCTTTGAGGCCGAGCACTTCGACATGTCCATGAAGGTGGCCGATCACTCCATTGCGCCGGCGCTGGAGAGCAGTGACGGGCTTGTCCTCACCGACGGTTTCAGCTGTGCCATGCAGGTCTCGCAAATTGATCCGGAACGCTTCAGCAAGCATCTGGCGATTGCCTTGGATCCCCTGAGTGCCCGATGGACGGAGAACTAGGTGGCGTATCTCGGCATTTTCCTCATTCTGGTGGCGGCGGGGTTGCGTTTGGCAGGCGGGCATTTAGCCGGACCGTCCCGCGGGCCCCGGGTAACGGCCAGCTTCCGTGGCGTCCACGCTGTTCCCTTGGGAGCTGCTGCTTTCCTGGTGGCTGCCAGCGGGGTCTTTATCTTCGCTGTGGGCATCAGCGTAGACGGTTGAGCCGTGTCTCAAACTGACACGGTTGCCTCGGGGTCCCGTGACAGATGCTGGAAGTGACCCACTAGCCCCATTACTTTTGAGAGTTGATCTCGATGATGAACAGGAAGCTCGCGCAGGGACGGCATGTTGAATGGTTGCGGGCATCGGCACACTTCAATGAAACCGATCTCGGTGAACGGACCGACCTTCAGCTGAAGCGCTCCGGGAAACTCGTTCACCGTCTCCTCCAGGACATGGCAGGAGGCCGCGACAGCGACGCCTCGCCGTGGCCAACGCCGGGCACCTAGCCCCTCAAGCCGCGGGTCCGTAGCGTTTGTTCCTGGCACTGTGTCCAAGCGCTACGGCCCGCTTCCTTTACGCCAGGAGGCAGAGTTGGGCATTCATGGATCCGCGGTCAGGGCAGTTTCGCCGCAAGCGGCGTCCGGGGCCTGGGAGGCCTCGCCAACTTCCTACGTGTTGCCTGTCGACTTCGGCGGTTTCGCGGGGCCGGACCTGGCTACGGCTTCCCTGCTTCTCGATATGCCACCGCGAACTTTGATCAGGCGCCTGTGCAGGACCAAGCACACCGTCAGGTCGTTCGCTGCGCC
This sequence comes from Paenarthrobacter sp. 10L412, assembly GCF_056395565.1. Lineage (NCBI taxonomy): Bacteria > Bacillati > Actinomycetota > Actinomycetes > Micrococcales > Micrococcaceae > Paenarthrobacter > Paenarthrobacter sp. 10L412. The sequence goes on from NZ_JBFTJT010000018.1 coordinate 105,877, forward strand.
CGCGGCCTCCGCCCTGATAGAGATTCCGTGGGGGAGGCATTGGCACCAAATGGCCTACGCCGGCAGACGGATCAAAGCGGTCCCTCAGGGCTCCCTTACCCTTTCTGTCCTCGGCGTGACTCTCACCAGCTGCGACGGGTACACGGATGACCTCGTAGTGGGACGGGTACCGCAGTGCTTTGCCGACTGCCTCATAGGCAAAGGTGACTCGGTGTGGTTTAGGTCTTCTCAACCTAACGACTGTTAGTTAGACTCATTCCGTTACGACCCTTTTGAGGATGAAATGAGTCCATCTCCGCGTGAGCAGGCGAACGCTGCTGTCCGGGAATTCCTAGCCAAGCGTGACTGGGCGGCGCAGACGCCCGCAAGGAAGCGGATCCTCGTAGCCTTCCTCCGGCTGGCCGCCACCAATGGTTACAACTCAGTGAGCATGCGTACGCTGGGCCGCGAGCTGGGCCTGAAGGCGCCAAGCCTCTATTCCAGTTTTCCGAAGGGCAAGGACCAGATCGTGGCCGAGTCCCTCCTTTGGTTTACCCACGGATTCGCCCGTGACCTCCTTGATGCAGTGCAAGAATCTCCGTGTGCGGGCGACTACTGGGCGGCCCTTGTCCGTTTCCATGTCGCCCAGCAGGTGAGCACGCCCGAAGCTGATCTTTGGAATCTTCTGGTTGCTTCGGACAAGGTGGCAGGGTTCCTAGGTCAAGAACTGCGTGAAGAGCTGGCCTTTTGGCAGAGCCTGCACGAGGAGATGTATACCGCTGCGGCCGAAGAAATGGGGCTCGCCGTCACGCGGCAAACAATCCAAGCCATTTTTACGCTGCTCGACGGGGCCGCCCACTGGTCCGCTTGGGACGGCACGGTGGCGCATCTGGAAAGCCTGACGGACTACGGGGTGGCCCTCAGCCGATCCTTGCTTGAGGCGGGGACCCGAACCCCGGCGGGGGCATAGCCGGGCTGTCCCAACATGACACAACACCCTTTCCTGCCCGGTCGATACTGTGATTCAGAACTCAATATTCAGTGATGAGGATTACATGAACAACACCACGCTCGAGGCACCAAAGGTATCGCTTCAGACCCGGGAGAACCGGCTCAGCGGCAACATGGGAGTGGGCGAACTCGTGATGAACGTGCTCGCTTTCTCTTCACCTCTGGCTACAGTGGCGGGAACGCTCCCGGTCCTGCTGATGTTCAGCGGGCAAACCGCACCTGCCATCTACTTGCTCGTGACGCTCATGCTCCTGATCTTCTCGGTGGGATTTGTCAAGATGAGCCGAAGCGTCCAGGGCCCGGGCGGCTTCTACTCCTTCGTCACAGCTGGACTGGGCAAGCCGGCCGGCCTCGGTGGCGCTTTCCTGGCCCTATTTGGCTACATTTTCATCGGATTCTTCGCGCCATCGTTCTTCGGGGTAACGCTTCAGGGGTTCGTTCTTAACACCCTCGGCGGTCCAGACATCCCTTGGTACTGGTACGCGCTGGCCATTACTGCCGTAACTACTCTGCTGGCCTACAACCGCATTGATCTGTCGGCCAAACTGCTGACCATCGTGATGCTGCTTGAAGTGGCGATCATCGTGGTGTTTGACGTCGTTTCGTTCTCGGCCAACGGACTGGGGGCAGTGCAGAGTGCAGGGTTCGCTCTGCCGTCCATCACTGACGCAACCCTTGGCCTGGCACTGCTTTTCGCCGTTGGCAACTTCTTCGGGTTCGAAGCCACTGTTATCTACCGGGACGAGGTCAAGAACCCCGACAAGACCATCTCTCGCGCCACGTATCTGGCCGTGGCTGGCATCGGCATCTTCTATGCAGTGGCAGCGTGGGCCTTCATCGCCTTCTTCGGTGCCGACAAGATTCAGTCCGAGGCAGCGAACAACACGGTGAATCTTTTCAATGACGCACTCGTCGGCCTTATGGGACGGATCTTCGCCGATATCGCAGTCATTCTGCTCATCACGTCGGTTTTGGCTTGCATGCTCTCCATCCAGAACATTGCCGCCAGGTACAGCTTCGCGCTGGCCTCGGACCACGCTCTGCCTTCTTTCCTGGCCCGGGTGCATCCAAAGCACAAGTCGCCGTACGCGTCGGCATTGGCCGTAGGTATTGTGTGGGCGGTAGCAATCGTGCTGTTTACAGTCATCGGGGTGGCTCCGGAGGTGTTGTATCCGATTGCAAGCGGCAGTGGCACGTTTGCGGTGCTGCTCCTGATGTTCATTACGAGCTTCGCTGTCCTGGTGTACTTCATACGCCGCCGCGGCTTCGCTCCGGAATCGTTGTGGAAGACGGTCGTCGCACCTTTCATCAGCGTTCTGTTCCTTGGAGCCATCACCTACCTGGCAATCGCCAACTACCCGGAGCTCATAGGTGGATCGGCGGTGCTGACAGTCATCTTCATGACGTTCACCTTCGCGCTTTTCTTCGGCGGAATCGTCTACGCCTTTTTCCTGCGTACAAAGCGTCCCGACATCTACGCGCGGCTGGGCCGGCAGAAGATCGACTGATTCGAACTCCTTTATAGATCCCGATCCGGGTCACCTTGCATGAGATCGCCTACCCATGGCAGGTATCCGCGGTGGAAGACCATTCCCTCCGGCAGCCCGTCTACGGAAACCGATGAGCCGGAAATGTTGATATTGATCCTGCCCTCACCGATCGGCGCGTTGGCGATGTGCAAATCGCCGTAACTTTCCGGAAGGACAGGGTCCATCCAAATGCCACCCTGGGATACATCGGGATCGTACCGCATGAGAGTGGACACCAGCATTATGGGTGTGGTGGCGGCCCACGCCTGGGGCGAGCAGGCAGTGGGGTAGGGCACGGGAGCTGAGAACGCCTCGCGACTGAAGCCACAGAACAATTCTGGCAGCCGACCATCCGAGAACTCGGCAGCCTCCAGTAGAGCCGTCGAGATACGCTGTGCTTCCTCCACGAAGCCATAGCGCATAAGGCCCACCTGGATAATGGCGTTGTCGTGCGGCCAGACAGATCCGTTATGGTAGCTGACGGGGTTATAAGCGTCCATGTCGTCAGCCAGGGTACGCACCCCCCAGCCGCTGAACATTCGATCGGACATCAGATGCTCTACTACGCTGGGTGCCTTGTCGTCGTCGACGATGCCGGTGGCCAGACAGTGTCCCATGTTGGAGGCGCAGGCATCGACCGGGCGCTTGTGGCCGTCCAGGGCGATTGCAAAGTAGCCCTTGTCCGGCAACCAAAACCGGTCATTGAACTGCTGCTTCAGGCGGAGCGCGCGAGCGCGGAGTTGGGCCGCTTTGGCCTCGTCGCCGACCTCATGCGCCATCCAAGCCGATGCTAAACATGCGCTGTAAACATAGCCCTGCACCTCGCTCAGCGCTATTGGGGCTTCGGCCAGGGTTCCGTCGGCGAAGTTAATGCCGTCCCATGAGTCTTTCCATCCTTGGTTGATGAGGCCTCTATCGTTAAGGCGGGCGTATTCGACGAAGCCGTCTCCATCCCTGTCGCCGTAATTCCAGATCCAGTCCATGGCGCGGTCCGCATGGGGCTGCAGGTCAGCGATGGTCTCTTTAGCGAAACCCCATCGGCTGACTTCGCCCAACACCATCAGAAATAGCGGCGTAGCATCGACGCTCCCGTAATACGCCGACTTTCCGCCAAGTGCAAGGCCACTGGACACGTCCAGACGTACCTCGTGAAGGATCTTTCCGGGTTCTTCCTCGCTCAGGGGATCTACGACACTTCCTTGCAGGTCCGCTAGCGTTTGTAAAGTACCCAGTGCCAAAGAGGGATCGACAGGGAGTGCCATTGTCGAGGCCCAGAGAGAGTCCCGCCCGAAGAGTGCCATGAACCACGGCGCCCCCGCGGCAACGACCACGCGCTCGGGATGCTTAGGGTCCTCGATCCGCAATGCCCCCAAATCTTCGTAGCTGCGCCGAAGTGTTCGTTCGATGGACCGATTGCCCATGTGCACCAGGGGGATTTTGCCCACCCACTCCTGCCTGCGACGGTCGCTTGGCGAGAGGGTCTCTTTGTCCAAGTGCACACGGGGCAGAGTGCCTTCCACGCCCCACGGCGCCACCCTAAGCTGCGCGTTCCATTGTCCGTGCGGAGGAACTGTCGTCCTGTACGTGACAGCCTCTGGTGTCACCACTGCGGCGGGGCCACCGTCGATATTAACGCCCTTGGTAATTTCCTGCCACGTTGCCCGGATGATCAGCGAGTGGGCCTCCACTTGCCTGGTTTCCTGCCACGTGCGCTGCACGCGCGCCTCCTTCACTTCGAAGAGGTCCGCAAAATCTGACTCAACCTCCAGCGCGATGACACATTCCGCGGGCAGTCCAGAATAATTCCGGACGGTGATCTGCTCGGTGATGCCAGTGTCCACTTCGCGTAGTCGTTCCACGACCAGCGGGCTGTCTGCCCTCCCGTCCCGGCGTGGTACCCGACCGGCAAAGAGAACCCGGTAGGGCTGTTTGACGTCCGAGGCAAGTGCCTCAACGGGCTGTCCATCCACCGAGAGCTTCCAACAGGACAGGATGCGTGTGTCTTCGTAGAAAAGCCCATGCGGGAGGCCGGGAACTATGTCCCCGTTGGTTAGCGAGATGCAGAAGTTGGATCCTTCCACCAGCGTGACGGCCGCGCCCAATGCTCCGGCCGCCGTGTCAGCATTCCACCCAGCCATTGTGGCTCCTTTGAGGATCGACATCGGAGTGGTTGTTCACGGACGCCCGCTGTCACCGTGCTATCTGATGCCTCGTCGTCAGTATTTCTGACGCTACGCTTGTCGTCGCGCGGGTACCAGCCCTCGCGTTGACTCGTAATTAACCTCCGCGAGGGGGGATACGTTGCCTCATTAATAATCCTCCGGCTGGGTGGGCGGTTGCCTCGGTCAGTGGACGGGGGTTACGCCGGGTGAATGGGATTGACGATGGCTGAGCGGAAGGCCGTGACGAA